>JAUSDJ010000025.1 GCA_030650795.1 Actinomycetota bacterium | reverse complement strand
CATCAAAACCGTCCTGCGCACCAGCGAGAAGGAGGTCCGCAAGAAGCATGCCCAAAGAGCAAGCTAAAGACAATAATGACCAAAAAGGTGTAACGGATCAGGCGAAGCCAATCCGTCACGCATCACCCGAACCCTCACAGGGCCACAACAGCTAGCTGTTCCCTTGGAATGGCGCGACGATGACCAAGTTGTGGACTGGCAGCAATAGGGATATCGAATTTGTTGTGGCACCGCTCTGACAAGCGAGAATCGCCCCGTTCACTTCAGCGCAATCCAAGATTTACGCTGTAGGTGATTCACCCATTTGTCTCGCGCAAGTCACCCTGTTACTTTGATTCAACCCAGCGCTGTGCGCTGTGTATGCCCCGGACCCGGCAGCCGATTCGCTGAACCGAAGTTCGACGCATAACGAGGGGCACATCTTGAAAGCACTCGTCCACCACAATCTGAAGACTCACCAAGAACCCTTGCCTGAAGATCTTCTCGGCAGGCCCCGACCAGTAGAAAGGCACCATCATGCGTCGCAAGACATTTGACACACTCTTATCCGTTGCCGGAATGCTCATGGCCGCAGTGCTGCTTGTTGCAGGTGGCCTGTTGCTTTGGGCCTCAATGTTCGTGAGCGGTCAAGTGCATGACCAATTGGCCGAGCAGCAAATCTTCTTCCCTCCTGCCAACAGCGCAGCTGTCCAGGGAGATCAGTTCGCTGAAATGCGTCAATACGGAGGTGAACAGCTCCTCACGGGCAACCAAGCCGAGACTTACGCAAATGACTTCATCGCCGTTCATCTCAGTGCAGTTGCTGACGGGAAGACCTACGCACAGGTGAGTTCGGCCCTGCAGGCCGATCCAACGAACGTCACGCTGAAAGCACAGGCCGACACTCTGTTCAAGGGCAGCACTCTGCGTGGGCTCCTGCTCAATGCCTATGCCTTTGGAGTCATGGGATCTCTCGCCATGATTGGAGCCATCGTGGCTTTCGTTGCCGCGGGCTTGCTGCTCGTATTCTCGCTTCTGGGATTCCGGCATTCAAAGACAATGGACGAGAACGGCCAGAACCCTGGCTCTCCTCGGCCGGGACCTATCACCCTGTAATCAGCCGTAGTCAGACCAACATCGGTCAGATCACGTGACGATGCCCGAGATCTTGAGTTCGATCACCCGCTCTTCACTGAGCCCGATCTCGCTCAAGATCTCGTCGGTATGTTCGGCGAATTGCGGGGCTCGATCGATCTGTGGCGGATTCTCATCAAACAACACCGGGCTCAGGATGAGTTCCCGCGGAATGCCATCGGCGTCGGTGACTTGAGCCACCAGCCCATTGGCACGTAGCGAGGCATCCTGGCTTAACTCCCATGTGTTCTGCACCGGACTCCACTGACCGTCCATGGAAGTGAAGATCGGAAGCCATTCCGCAAACGTCTTTGAGGCCATGATCTCAGCCACGAGAGCAGCACCTGCTTGACCATTTTGCAAAATCACATTGCCGTCCGAGAATCGCGGATCGCCAACGAGCTCTGGGCGCTCTACAACCCGACAGAACTCGGCCCAGTATTTTCCGGGCTGCAACATGTTCAGCGTTATCCAGCGTCCATCCTTTGTGCGATAGGTACCGGTGATCGGATTACGCGGGCCAGTTGAATTCGCTGCCAGCCTCGGAGCTGGACCACCAAGAATCATTGCCACGTTTGACGAATACTGCGTCGCCCAAGCGCCGACGCTCAGCAATGACACATCAACAATCGAGGTCTCACCAGTTGCTGACCTCTTATACAGCGCTGCCGCGATACCACCGGCGATCGTCATGCCACCGATGTTGTCGCCGTAGGCACCCGTGGGCATTCCCATGAATTGCTCAGATTCAGGACTCGTCTGAAGATCCGCGCTGCCCCCGCGCGCCCAGAATCCGGTTGCGTCGTAACCACCCGCATCGCGTTCAGGCCCCTTGTTGCCAAAGCCAGTGCCTCGCACATAGATCACGTCAGGATTGATTGCTCGGATCTGGTCGACGTCGATGCCGGCCTTACGCCGGGCCGAAGGCAGGAAATTAGTCACGAAGACGTCGGCCCTTCGCACCAACTCCGCCAGGATTTCGTTGGCCTCTGGGGTTCCCAAGGTCAGCCCGAGGCTGCGCTTGCCGCGATTGGGGCCTTCCATGATCGGGAAGAAATTGACGCCCGGAGTCGATGCATCCAGCCCCAAGATGCGCACCAGCCCTCGCTGGGCATCTCCAGTTTCAGCATGCTCGATCTTGATGACGTCTGCGCCCCAGTCAGCGAGGACCGCACCAGAGGACGGGACAAAGGTGAACTGAGCCACCTCGACGACACGAACGCCTTCCATTGGACGATGCATGCGAACTCCTTAGTCATAACCGAGGGCGGGCCACTTGGCACGCTAACTGCCGGCGAAAGCGCGCACAAGACCCCGAAGGAGTTCTCAAGTTGAATGCCAACGGTGGGCAGGCTGAAACGCGCGAGTCGACAGCACAGTGGGCGCTGGTGCGGTGCAATACCGCACCAGCGCCCACTTATGCGGCTAGTCGCAGTCTGAACAGATTGGTGCTTGGTCGGTACCGCGAGCACGCTGGCTCTTGTGATGGACGATGAAGCAGCGCGAGCAGGTGAATTCGTCTTTCTGGATCGGCACGACACGGATTTCCAGAGTCTCGTTTGAGAGGTCAGCGCCCGGCAACTCTATGGACTCCGCGCCCAAGTCATTCTCATCCACCTCAATGGGTGTCTGGTTCTCCTTGGCCGCGATCTCCTTCAGGCCTTCGAGGCTTTCCTCTTCATCTGTGTCGTTCTTGCGCGGTGCGTCGTAGTCAGTAGCCATGCGAAGAATGTGCTCCCAAATTTCAGTGAATCGTGGTCATACAAACGCTGGAAGCCTGCTCAATATTCCTCAAGGCCGTGAGGGGAATGGGAATTCACCAGCGATAGGCGGCTCACCATAGTGGCAGGCTCAGAAAGAGTTCAGGCAGGGTGAATGCGGCCCGTTGCCGGCACCACAAGTCCCAACTCCAACCGGGCAGCAACAGGATCGCGATCGCTCAAACCGACTCCCCGAACCTCTGGGCCAGGGACATCGTCAGTTCAGCGCTCAGTTGGTCCAGAACTCCTTGACCATGGCCGCGTCGCGGATTCCTTGCTCTAGGCCTCGTTCAGCTGCCTGGAATGCCATCGATGCATCCATGAAGTTTGGTCCCAACTTTGCCGCGACATCCGCGTCGAGCTTGACGATCAGGTGCGGAGTGCCGCTGGCCTCGAGGTCGGCTACTTCTTGCGCGGGTCCATCTACGACGAGCAACACAAGAGTCTTGTCGTAACCGATGCCAAGGTCGACGCTTGTTGGCGAGAGGCAACCACCATCAACGTAGAAGTTCTTGCCCACCTGAATAGGTGGGTAGACACCGGGCACAGCGCAGCCCGCTGCGACCCCGTTCTGAAGGGAGCCACCTAACTCGGCACCGATTGCTTCAAACTCGAAGGTGTCGATGTTCAAGCACGCGGCGTGATACGGAGCGGGCCATGCCTCGTTGGCCAAGTACTTGAAAGTGCGCAAGAATGCTTCGAGTTCGATTGTCGGCACCGCGGCTCGCGCGGCCTCAGAGATTTCCTTGCGGACGGCAACATCACCATTGCGTCCAGATGCCTGACCACGCTCGAACAGGCCGCGAAATCCCGATTGAGCGTCAGCGTCGATGTTGAGCACTGCCGTCGTGCCGCCAGCTGCTGCGCGCTTACCGGCGGCGCGGTAGCGCTCGACCTGCGCCATCATGTCGTGACCACAAGCAACCTGCACCCCAACGCCAGCTCCCGCTGATGTGCCCAGGATGAAATCAGCGTCGTTCAGCCAGACTCCCTGCTTTTGCAGCCCAGCGAACCAACCCGTCTCCCATGCTGTTCCTACAGATCCACCGCCACCGCAAATCAACGCTCGACTCATGCTGCTACTCCTTGGATTGGCCTCATGGCACGGTATCCGCAGTGGCGGAGCCGTGTGGGCGTTTTCGTCAGACCAAACCGCTCACAAGGGTCAATAGGGGCGAGGAAGACCTAGGCGGCGAGCAAGATTGTTGCGATAGATCTCAGTCGTGCCGCCGTAGATGGCCGAACCGGGCGCATGCTGGCGCTCACTGGCAATGATCCCGGCCGCGATGCTGCCATCGACACCGAAATCAAGGATTCCTTCAGGGGCAGCCATGTCTGCCAAGCGATCGGCATTCGCGGCCAAGGCCTCTGCCGCCATCGGCTTGCCCAATTCGCCCTCCGCATTCCAGCAGACTTCGAGATCAAGCAGGGCTTCAGCAAGGGCGATGCGTACGAGTGGATCTTCCAGGCGTGAACGACCATCTGCGCTCTTTCGCGACGAAGCCCAATCGATTGCCCCGTCGATCAACTTCTCGAAAGTCCGAGAGAAGCCAGCGCCCATCCCGCCATTGATAGGAACGACGCCTTCAGTCGTGACTCCAGCACCATGCTCGGTGGCCAGCGGTGTAGACATCACGCCCCAGCCCTCATTTACCGGGCCAATGCGGTAGTTGTCGGAGATGGTGACATCTGAATAGAAGGTGACGTTCGTGCGCCCACCGCCGAGGATCCACACGGGTGTGGCTTCAACACCAGGAACATCCATTGGCACTAAGAACATCGTGAGGGTGCGGTGCTTCTCTTCAATCGGCCCAGTGCGTGCGAGCAAGAACACGTAGTCGGATTCATTACCCCATGTAGTCCACATCTTCTGGCCATTGATGATCCAGACATCCCCGTCTTGAACTGCACGAGTCTTGGCTGCGGCAATGTCTGAACCGTTGTCAGGTTCGGAATAGCCCAGACAGGTAGTCAATTCACCCGTGCGAATGCCCGGAAGGATGTTCTCCTTCAGCCACGCCGATCCATGTTGCTCAAGGGTGGGAATCAGCAGCGAGTTGTTCGCATTGTTTGCGATGTAGAACTCTTCGAACAAGGCGGTGATGATCTCCTGCTCGATCTCACCAAGACCAGCGCCACCTTCGCCCTGAGCGAGTTCTGGGTGCACCCATCCGCGCTTTGCCATGGCAAGACGAACCTGCTCAGGGGATCGATCATGATCAAGTGCAATGTGCGCGTAGTTGGGAGTCCAACTTGTTGAGAGAAGGTCGCGGATCTCCTTCTCGAATGCCTGCTGATCAGCGGTCAGTTCTACCTGGCTGAAGTCCATGACTGTCTCCCTATGCCTTCACGAATTCGTTGTTCTCGTGCCAGCGAGCTCGTTCACTTGCTCGCCGATCAATAGCTCTGCCGATCTCTTCAAGATCTCTACGCACTCCCCCGCCGATCAGCGACCATGACGAAGCCTTGCGGTAGAACAGGCTCACATCAGCCTCGAGGGTGATGCCCATGCCACCGTGCACATGCACCGCCTTGGCAGTACTACGAAGAACTGAGCGGGTGGCTTGTGCCATTGCCATCGCGGCAAGCTCCGGTCGAAAGTCTGGTTCATTCTCGGTAAGCCAAGCTGCCTTCAAGGCCATATTGCGCGAGGTGATTTCATCCATGTGCATGTCCACAAGATCGTGTGAGATCGCTTGGAACTGCGCGATGCGCACACCAAAGGCTTGACGTTCCACGGCATAGGCGCGAGCGATCTCACCGGAGATTGCCAGGATGCCTACAAGCGATGCTGCTGTAGCGATCCGCCACTCACGATGCGCCAAGTCCCAATGCTCTGCAGCGTCAGCGCCATCAATGAGCGTCCTAACTTGGACAGCTTGATCACTGGGATCCCACCATGCCACCGGCGCGCATCCCTCATTTGGCGCCTGCGGTGCATCCGACTCGCGAGTCATCAAGATGAGCGCACCATCCTTGAATGCCAGCACCGCTCGTGCCACAGCGCCACTTGGAACAAGCTCTGCGTTGAGTTCCCAACTGGAAATTGGCGCCAGGCTCACGATCGTCTCGCCGGCGAGAGCTGAATCCCAGTCAAGTCCGGGGAGTTTCACGCCTTGTTCGGTCAAGCGAGCCAGGGCACGCATGGCGACCACATGATCCAAGAGCGGAATCGGAGCTGCAGTCCGCCCAATCTCAATTCCAGTGAGCACCAGTTCGATGAGTCCTCCACCATCGCCCCCGACAGAGGTGGGCAGCGAGATCGTCAAGAGTCCATTGTCACGCGCGGTATCCCACAAGCCCTGGTCGAAGCCGAGCGGCTCGGCGTCACGAACTACGCCAATCGGGGATTGCTCCGTGAAGAGGCTGCGCAACATGGCAACGAGTTGGTCCTGCTCGTCGGTGAGTGTGTAGTCATTGCGACGCAATGTGGTGGTCACGATTCCTCCATGGATGGCCCCGCCTGAACTGGCACAGCAGCGACGGACCACAGCATTCAACCACCAGCGTTCGCTCTGGGTGAGGCAGATCGGCTCAGTCGCCTCTTCCAGGGCAATCGACTGGGGTTCCTTCGGGAGGCAGATGGGCGATTCCAGGAGGGATTCGGGAGGCGATTTGCGGTGTTGGCATTTCGTTCATCTCTCGTTCACCTACCGCTCACCCGGTGCTCGTTCACCTCATGTTCACTTACCGGCGTACGGACCTGATTCACCTGAGTTTGTGGCCTCTTCCCCGCCATTTATTCACTGAGGCTTCGCGTAGGAGACATCAAGCCATGGACATGCTGTTACTGGCCGTCATAGCCCTCTGCGTCCTCGCGTTGATCTTCGACTTCACCAATGGCTTCCACGACGCCGCAAACTCCGTGGCGACTGTTGTCGCCACGCGCGCCTTGCCTGTGAAATGGGCCCCACCGTTCTCAGCCTTCTTCAACTTTCTTGCCTATTTCGTTGTGGGTACTGCAGTTGCGAACACGATTGCCAAGACTGTGAGGACCGATACCGACGGCGTAGCCGTGACCTTCGCCGCGCTCTTCGCGGCTATCGCATGGAACTTTGTGACATGGCGCTTGGGCATGCCCTCCTCGTCCAGCCACGCAATCATCGGCGGATTGGTCGGCGCTGGTCTGGCAGCCGGCGGACTTGACGCAATCGACTGGTCAAGCGTGCAGAAGGCTGGCCTTGGCATCGTGCTTTCGCCAGCCGTCGCCTTTGCAATTGCCTTCGCAGCGATGTACCTCGTCTTCGCTCTACAACGAATGTTCAAGATGCACGACAACCACCCAGTATTCAAGGGCCTGCAGGTCATCTCTGCTGCCGGTGTCTCGTTCGGACACGGCGCCAACGATGCACAAAAGACGATGGGGGTGATTGCGGCGCTGCTCCTCGGTGCTGGCTACACGTCTCTTGACGCCGATGGCAAGACAGTGGTGGTGCCCGAGTGGGTCGCTCTCGGCGCCTATTCGGCAATCGCGCTTGGCACCCTGTGGGGAGGCTGGAAGATCATCGAGACCATGGGCCTGAAGATCACGACTCTGCACGCAACGTCGGGCACCGCGGCGAACATCGGGGCAACAACTGCGATGTTCGGTGCGACCGCGATAGGCATGCCGATCTCAACCACTCACGCAGCTGCAAGCTCAATCGTCGGAGCGGGCGTCGGCTCAGGCAAGGGCGTGAACTGGCGCGTCGTCGGTCGCATGCTGCTCACTTGGCTCATCACCATTCCAGCGGCCTCGCTGATTGGCTTCTCGATGTTCCACCTCACGCAGCTTCCATTGGCACTGGCCTGGATCGCCGTCTCGATCATCTTGATCTCGTTTGGCAGTTGGGCCATCTGGGCGATGCTGCACACCATCCACGCTTCCGATGTTGCCGCCGAACTGCCGCCAGAGTCCGTACTTGCTGAGCCTTTGCCGATGACGCCGCATCTGGTTGCTACTGCAACGGCTCCGGCCAAAGAGAATCACACGCCAGCTTCAAGCTAGCGATCACAGGCCCGTCTGATGCTCGAATGGACGATCTCGATGTGATATTCGTGCATCAGTTGTCACGAAGATATCTGCTCCATGGTGCACTGCCTTGGCAACCTGCATTGCCTTTTCGGTGCCAGCCACAGTAGCGATTCCGCCGACATGCTCTGGGTGAAGGAGGTCGTCGGGCATTCGAGAAGTGCAACTACATGAATTGTTCGCGCCGCCGCGATTTCTGCGAGTACATCAATCGATCGGCTTCAGCCATAGCCGTATCAAAAGCGGAACCAATATTCCACTCGGCGACTCCAAAGGAGTGCGCTATGGGAATACTGGATTTCAGCCGCCGCATCAACCCTTCCGCGCCTGGGACGTCCGTTCGAGCAAGGATCAGCAGAAACTCATCGCCGCCACTGCGTACTGCGATGTCATCTGGCCGCATCATGTTGCGCAAGCCATCACTGAAGTCGCGCAGTATGGCATCGCCCGCTTGATGCCCGCGCTGATCGTTGATCGACTTGAACGCATCGAGGTCAATTACGACGAGGCTGCGCGGCGTAGACACTTGACCTGCCGAAGCCTGCGCTTCCAGCACAACTTCAAGGCCTTTGCGGTTGATCAATCCGGTAAGTGGGTCGACCATGATCAGCATCTGCATCCTCCGCATGATCAGACTCAGGACCAAGCCGAAGGCCATGGTCGAAAGAGTCACGATGATCCAAAGCGGAAGTAGTTCGCCAAGTTGGTCCATCAAGATCAGGGTCACCAGGTAGGCCAGTGAAGTGAACAAGACTTCGGCCACCGTGATGCGCCAGGAAAACCAGCAGGCGGTATAGCACGCCAGCGCCATGAAGCCCCATGCGAGCGTTGCAGTCACCAGGATCGAAGGCGCGTTATACGACATGACGCACAAGCCCAAGATTCCAACGGCGACCTGAATCTTGAGGAACCACTGCGGCGTGCGGGCAGCCATGATCCACAAGGCGATGAATGAGGCGACACTGAAGATCACGACTCCCCACCGCGCGTACCCCCCATCGGGCTCCACAATCCCCGTCGCAAGAGGAGAAAGGACCTTGATCGAACTGAACGCCAGCCACAGCATGATCATCCACACGCGGCCAGGAAATCTACCGATGGGCAGACTGCTGCGCACGTTTCCGCGGTCGTCAAAGTCGGCGAGGAAGGATCCGCCCTTGGCCATGCGAGCAGAGTACTTCTGAAAAAAGTTATCTCTTCGCATGCACGTATAGCGAAATGCTCGCAATTCCGTGGCAACAGCCTTCCAGAGGGAAAGGGCTTGAACTGCCGGCCTGCGAGCCAGTGCAGTGGCAAGCATTTACCGCCGACATATCCTCATATGGTGCATATCCGAAGAGTGCTAGCGCTCACCCTTGGATTGGCGCTTATTTCGAGTTCGGCTCAAGCTCTGCCGACGATCATGCAGGGCACGACGGTGGTAGGCGATGGTCACACGGCGCAATTGATCATCATGGGTACGGACTCGCGTTCATACGACTCCTGCAGCGCCGCAGTCTGGAAACCTCGGGTGCTGATCACGGCGGCCCATTGCGTAACTGACTCTGGGTCAAGCCAGACCGTTGCGCTCAATCGAGTCTTTGCTTTGCCGCCCGGATCTCCTGGCCCTTTGGTTTCGACAAATGGACCTGAGGGTGGATCCCGCATACACGTGACAAGCATCGCCATCGGTCAGGCATTTGCACATACATCGTCCTTTGTTGTCGGAAATGACATTGCCGTCCTTGTTCTCGACAGTGACCTCGCGCCATCTGCATTCACACGGCTTGCTGATCGCACTGAGATTCAGAAGCTCGCGGACGCAAAAACCCAAACGACGATCGTCGGATACGGCAGAACAAGCTCGACTGACCAAGCACGACCGCTCCCACGCAGTGGCGCGTTCACACTCAGCGAGACAGAAGCGGGTCGTCGGGCAACTGACGGACTCGTGATCTGGTCTCTTCCCGTAGATTCCTCCGACACCTGCCCAGGGGACAGCGGAGCGCCGCAATTCTTCACTGCCAGCGATCGCGTTCTCCTGCTCGGTGAGGTCGCCGGCGGAAATTGCTCGGGTCAAGCCCGCACGGCTCAGGGCTTTGCAGCCATTACTTATCTCGGGCTCCTCAATCCGGCCTTGGCTGCGGCCGGATATCCAGCGATTCCGAGCGCACCAACCTCAGTACTCGCAACAACGATGAACGGCAGGGACACCATCTGGTGGTCTGCCCCGGCAACAGCTCCCGAGGCCGTGACCGGATACGAAGTACGCGACCCTGCGGGCGCGATTCTGTGTAACTCAACTCAGCCCTATTGCAGCTTTCCGCACACTGAGAACACCACTCTGCGCAGCATCAATGCCCAAGGCGAAGGCGATGCAGTAGTTGTGCCAGCCGCTGCTGACATCCGCCCAGCAACTCCGAGCATGGTGAGAACAAGTTCACGGATCAGATTCACCGTGCAGCCATTGAGCTATCCGGTGGTGACGGGTTACCGCATCATCGATCAGCGAGGCAAGGTTGCCTGCCGCATTGTTGATCCAGTTGTCTCACTGTCGTGCTCTGCAAGTGGCCCGAGCGGCAAGTATCAATTCACGGTGAGTGCGACCACTCCACAAGGTCGCACGCCAGAGTCAGCGCCGACTCGAGTCATTCGAGTGAGCTAGGACTTAGGAGTGCCCTGATCCGTCATTGTGGGTGTCCAAAGCCAATCGACGAATCTCCAACTGCTCCAGCATCGGTCGAACAATGCCGTCAGGAAGACCTTGTTCAGTACGAATGCGCAAGAGTTCTTCTTGCTCAGCTCGCAGCATCAGCCGCGCAAGATCCAGCCCCTGATGCGTCCGACCTTCTGCTTCGTCGGCAGCGGATTCCTCAAGTGATTCCAGACGCAGGTTGACTCCTCGCTTGAGCGGATCAACCACGTTTCGTGGAAGAGGCGCGCCTTGCAGCGCTGATTGCTCGACGGCCTCATCCAGTTGCGCAGCAGCGGCATGCGCAAGTGCAATGTCAACGCGACGAATAAGCACAGAGTCGTCGGCTGGTGGGACTTTCAAGACTCGTGCCAAGGGGCCCATCGTTGACGAAAGCAGAAGCGTGATCACGATCACGCCGAAGGTGGTGGCCAAGATCAGATTTCGAAAAGGCAGAGGGGCACCAGAATCGAGAGTGAGCGGAATCGAAAATGCCGCCATACCTGACACCGGGCCACGCGCACCAGACCATGCAGCTACCAGCACTACTCGCCAATCTTCAGCCTGTCGATCCTTGCTCACGCCGAGCATCGTCATCACAAAGATCACCCGACTGAGAATCAGCGCAAGGACGATCACGATCACCAGAAGGCCGACTTGTTCTCTCTCATGGACAGCGAGCCGTTGGAAGGTGTCGGGCACTTCGATGCCGACCAGGAAGAAGGCAAGTGCCTTGAGGATGAAGGTGACATGCCGCCACAGTGCAGCGCCGTCGAGCCGACTCTCTTGACGAGGATCCGAGGTCTGGCTGTGTGCGATGAACAACGCGGCGACGACTACCGCGAGGATGCCTGAGCCCTCGAAGTGCTCTGCTCCGTAGTAGAGAAAGAATGGGGCGATCAAGGTCAGGCTGTTTGCAGCAATCGCATCAGTGCTGTGCGCAATGACCCACGACAGCACCCAGCCGCCCACAAGACCGATGCCGACACCGACTGTGACGGCAAAGAAGAAGACCCAGCCGACTTCAGCGATCGTGATCGTTCCGGCGGTGGCTGCGACGACAGCGACGCGCAGCGCTGTCAAACCCGTGCCGTCATTGACGAGGCTTTCTCCTTCAAGAATGGATATGGCCCAACGCGGGAGTCGGACCTTGCGCGCAATCGCACTCACAGCCACCGCATCAGTCGGCGCAAGGACCGCGCCAAGAGCACAGGCGAGTGCAATGGGCATCCCAACCATGGCATGTGCAATGAATGCAACGACAAAAGTCGTGATGACAACGAGCCCAATGGCCAGGTACATCACCTGTTTGCGAACGCGACGAATATCAAGATACGAGGAGCCAAGGGCCTCGCCGAACACCAATGGCGCCAAGATCACGATAAGAACCAGGCCCGGATCCGGCGGCGCGTCAGGACCGATGGGAAGGATGCTGATGACCACTCCGACGCCCATGACAGGCAAGGCCATGCTGTAGCCACGCTGACGAACAAGCGCTGCAACGATGAGTGCGACAACGGCAGAACTGGCGAACCAGGTCAGTTCACTTGGCACCCTGCCCCCTAAAGATCGGCGAGCGAACCATCTAGCCGATCAGTACAGGCGAGATGGCGGCGTTTAGAGCCACCTCTTGGGTAGGCCCAGTCGTGGGTTGAGGGGCAAAGATTGTCAAAACCCGCTTCTTCAAGTCAAACAATGCAGGAATCGGCACTGCCGCCTTCATCAGCGGCTCGGTCTTTTCAAAAGTGCTATTGATGAGTGCCTGAGTCTTGAATAAGACAGTCGGATCATCCGTCGCGGTCTGCATGTAGTCCTGCCATGCATTGTTGTGCGCAAGGTAGGCAGTCTGCGCGCTCTTGATATCGCCGTGCCACGGAAGAACGCTGACCTTTGCGACCTGTTCCCCTGCGGCTCCAATAGCGAAGTTTCCCTCATACGCCGCTTCGGATAGCGCGTCGAAGGCCTTCTTCTGCTGAGCCGGCTTAAGGGTGCCATTCGCGCCGTACTGCTTGATGATGCTTTGAATCTGATCATCGGTCCACTGCATAGCCGATTCAGAATCTTCAACTGCACTCACAAGCGCTCTCATCTCAAGATTGCGCGAGGTCCAATCGCCCACGATCAAGCCGAGTCCGAACAGGGTGGTCAGGAACACGGCGAATCCGAGCACGGGGGGTAACCACCGGGAAAGCTTCACCGCCTCATCATCTCCTACTGCTTTCCTTGGACGAGTACGCACGTACCGACTACCGTGGCTTTTCATGCTGACATCCGCAGCTGATCAACGATACGAACTTTTGGTTGCCCGGATTGCCGACCAGTACTCGCGAATCCCTGAGGGAAGCACCATCCGATTGGCCAAGCAGACCTCTAATCTCTTTCGACCACGAGCAGCAGTCACAGTTCCGGGTCTGGATGTCGCCTCATTTGATGGCGTCCTCAAGATCGATCAGCAAGCCCGCACGGCTGAAGTCTTGGGGATGACCACCTACGAGCACCTCGTCGCGGCCACCCTCCCCTTAGGCCTGATGCCACTGTGCATTCCACAACTTCGGACCATCACTCTGGGCGGAGCTGTCACCGGGCTGGGTATTGAGGCAGCCAGCTTCCGCCAAGGCAGCCCGCATGAATCTGTAATCGAGATGGACATTCTCACCGGCGCCGGCGAAGTCGTCACTGTCACTGGGGCGCACGATGATCCACATCGTGATCTCTTCTACGGATTTCCCAACTCCTATGGCTCTCTCGGGTACGCGCTGCGCATCACAATCGAACTCGAACCTGCACTGCCGTACGTGCATCTGCGACATATCCACTTTGCCTCGTCGACACAACTGACAGAAGCCATTGCGCAGATCACGAGTACACGCTTATACGAAGACGAGCCGGTCGACTTCATTGATGGCTCCATCTTTTCTGATCGTGAGCACTATCTGTCCCTAGGGACGATGCACCGCGAGCTGCCTCCCGGTATCCGCACGAGCGACTACACAGGCGAGCAGCCGTACTACCGGTCGATCCAGTCGCGATCAGATGACTACCTGACCGTTCACGACTATCTGTGGAGGTGGGACACCGATTGGTTTTGGTGCTCCCGCGCATTCGGAGCCCAGCAGCCCTTGGTGCGCAAGTTTTGGCCCAAGTCAAAGTTGCGTAGCGACGTCTACTGGAAATTCATTGCACTTGATCACCGTTATGACATCTCGGGGAAACTCAACCGCCTTCAGCGCAAGCCTCAACGAGAGGCAGTGGTGCAAGACATCGAAGTGCCAATTAATCGGCTCCCAGAATTTCTTGAGTTCTTCCATCAGGAAGTAGGCATTAGTCCGATCTGGATCTGTCCACTCAAGCAACGCGATCCGCAGGCCAGTTGGCCACTGTACGAGTTCGACCCGGACACCACGTATGTGAATGTCGGCTTTTGGTCGAGCGTGCCGGTGGCTGATGACGTCGACCCAAAGGCGGGCCTGGTCAATCGCCGGATCGAAGCCAAGGTGACCGAATTGGATGGCCGTAAATCTCTCTACTCAACTTCGTTCTACGATCAGACCACATTTTGGTCTATCTACGGAGGGACGCAGTACCCAGCACTTAAAACACGCTACGACCCTGCAGGGCGACTGCTGGGACTGTACGAAAAGGTGGTGGAACAGCGATGACGCTTTCTGAAGTCTTTGCAAGGATTGTCCCAGAAGAGCGCGGAGTTGGCTTTCGTGCTTTCGATGGCTCAACAGCTGGCCCGCCCGATGCTGAGGTTGCACTTGAACTGCGCAACCCACGTGGAGCGCAATACATCGCGACTGAGCGCTCACAACTCGGATTGGCTCGCGCCTATGTGAGTGGCGACCTCGAGATCATCGGAGACACATACCAGGCCCTTGCCAAACTGTGGCCGCTGGACACATCCCACCTTGGGGTAAAGGAGAAGGCGCGCCTGGCCAAGGAACTGCTGCCCTACGTGATGTCACGCCCAGCGCCACCACCACAGGAGCACAAGCTTTCCGGACGTCGCCATTCCAAGAGCCGCGATGCCGATGCGATCCATCACCACTATGACGTTTCGAATCAGTTCTACAACTGGGTGCTGGGGCCCTCGATGGCCTACACCTGCGCAGTATTTCCAACTGAGAGTGCCACCCTGGAGCAAGCTCAAGCAACCAAATTCGATCTGGTCTGTCGCAAACTCGGCTTACAAGCTGGTATGCGCGTGCTCGATGTCGGCTGTGGCTGGGGCGGGATGATCCTCCACGCCGTCAAGCACTACGGAGTCAAGGCAATCGGGGTGACTCTGTCGCAGCAGCAGGCACTTTGGGGTCAACAAGCCATTGACGATGCTGGGCTAGGCAGTTCTGCCGAGATTCGCTTCAGCGACTACCGCGATGTTCCTGAAACGGAATTCGACGCAATTTCATCCATTGGGCTAACGGAGCACATCGGTAGAGCCAACTACCTCTCATACTTCAATTTCATGTTCGGCAAGCTGCGCCAGGGTGGTCGGATGCTGAACCACACGATCACCCGTCCCAATGACAGTGAGCCTTCGCACTACCGCACTTCATTCATCAATCGCTATGTATTTCCCGACGGAGAACTCTCCGGACCAGGGCATCTCATCAGCACGATGAATGCTGCTGGCTTTGAGATTCGACATGATGAGAATCTGCGTGAGCACTACGCGCTGACGCTCAAGCATTGGTGCGAAAATCTCGAAGGACATTGGGATGAGGCTGTAAGTGAGGCCGGACTGGGAACCGCTCGGGTTTGGCGCCTATACATGGCTGCTTCGAGACTGGGTTTCGATCTCAACACGATTCAGTTGCACCAAACCCTTGGCGTGAAATTGGTCAACGGCTACCGATCAGGAGTTGCGCTGCGCATGCAGCTTGACGTTGCTTGATCAGGCTTGCGGCTGAACCAGTACATGCTGCGCGACCTCGTCGCCTAATTCGGCGTACTCGCCACTGATGCCAATATGAATGCCGCCGATAGTGCGATTGACGACCACAGTTGAGCCAGGAGTCGCGCCGACTCGGCGAAGCTGCGCCATCGCGACCGCGTCCTCTTGAACAGGCTCGGCCAAGCGGCGGATCTTCACGCGCTGAACCTCGATGGTCACCACCTCGGTCAGTGGAAGCAGGCCAACAGTGTCCTGAACCGCGCTTGCAGAATTGGGCATCAGAATGTCGAGCCCTGGGATCGGATTCCCATATGGCGACTCGGTCGGGTGCCCGAGGATCTCGAGCAGTCGAAGTTCGACTGTCTCGCTCATGACGTGCTCCCATCGGCAGGCTTCGATATGCACGTCTTCCCAAGGCAAGCCAAGAACAGTGACGAGCAGGCACTCAGCAAGCCGATGCTTGCGCATCACGCGTATTGCTGCGTCTCGACCTTCATCGGTGAACTGCAACTGCCGATCCGGTGCGACCACGACGAGTCCGTCGCGTTCCATTCGCGCAACTGTCTGTGAAACCGTGGGGCCGCTTTGATGCAAACGCTCCGTGATTCGGGCGCGCATGGGTGCAATGCCTTCTTCTTCGAGTTCAAAGATGGTTCGCAGATACATCTCAGTTGTATCGATCAATGCAGTCATGTTGCCCCTTCCTTGCTCGCATGGCATGTGTGCTGAGGCAGCCCTAAGCCTATGTCAGATGGCGAAAGCCGTGCCGCCGGAGGACTACGCAACGATTCGCCAGACGGCTGGCCATTGACACGTACGATGTGGCCCCATGCCCACCTTTTCCATCGTCTCGATGAAGGGTGGAGTGGGCAAAACATCGGTGACTCTTGGTCTGGCAAGTGCGGCTTGGGCTCGCGGGCACCGAGTACTCGTGGTCGATCTTGATCCACAAGCCAACGCAACGATGGGCTTGAAGATTGAGAATCCACTGTTCACCATCAACGACGTCATGGCCGACGCCCGTCCCGGCATTGCCATCCATGCAGTCGAGCATTCCCCTTGGGGAAAGAAGGTGCATGTGCTTGCCGCCGAGCGAGCCCTCGAACATCGCAACACGGTTGAAGGCCGGCACTCCTCACTTCGCTTGCGAGCCAGCCTGGCCAGCCTGCCCAGGTCATACGACATCGTGCTGATCGACTGCCCGCCATCACTTGGCGAGCTGACGCGCAATGCGCTCAGCGCCAGCGATTGCGCCTTGATCGTCACCGAACCTGGATTCTTTGCGCTGCGCGGAGCTGAGCAGGCGATGGAGGCTGCTGAGGTCATCCGCAGTTCGACCAACCCGCTCATGCGTCCCGCCGCGATTGTGGTTAATAAGGCCAGGCCGTCTGTGGCTGAGCAGCGGCAGCGCATCGAAGAACTACGCAACTCATACGGAACGCTGGTGAGCGACCAGATCATCCCGGAGCGCAACGCCATTCAACAGGCAGAAGCCGCAGGGATGCCCATTCATGCCTGGGACTCGCCTGCGGGCGTCGAACTCGCCCGGGTATTTGATGCCCTCTATGACGAACTCATGCCCGCCATTCGCACAACGGAGAAGCCAAGATGAGCGATGCCAAACCAGAGTTCGATCCCACCCCACGGGCGGCACTGTCACGGGCCAACGATGCCGTGTGGCATCCGACTCTGCCGCGCGAACTCGGAGAACGCGCCCCGCTGAACTCCGGAAATACCTCTGACGCCCTCCTTGGCCCCAAGGAGGACAAGCTCGTGGAACTGACTATCGAGATCCCAAAATCCATCCGCAAGGCTCTGCGCGCAGATGCCGCGAAACGCGGGATGAGCGTGGATGCCCTCGTGGCGATGCTGGCTCGGACCTACCTCCAGCGCTGAACCAAGCGCCAATTTGGGATGCCTGGCAGAGTCCATAGACTTAGCCCCGCGCCCAGCACGGGCGCCTCATCCGCGACTGCAGCACTGAGGTCGATGAGCGTGAGTCCCCGGTTACCCAAGTCAATGGAGCGTTCTGTGCCCGACAACATCCAGATTCCTGCTGAACTCCTTCCCGTCGATGGCCGCTTTGGTGCTGGACCTTCGAAGGTGCGTCAGGAGCAGGTCGATGCGCTCACTGACGTCTGGAGGACCTACCTGGGCACTAGCCACCGACAGAAGACAGTCAAGTCACAGGTGGGGCGACTGCGCGCTGGTCTTGCTGATCTGTTCAGCCTGCCTGATGGCTACGAAGTGGTTCTGGGCAATGGCGGTTCCACTGCATTCTGGGATGCCGCAGCATTCGGACTCATTCGCGATCGCGCACAGTTCTTGTCCTTCGGCGAGTTCGGCGCAAAATTTGCCAGCGGCGTGAAGGAAGCGCCGTTCCTCGGCGAACCAACGATTCGCACTGCAGAGCCCGGCGATGCCCCCAGTTTCCTTGCTGAAGCCGGTGTCGATGCCTACTGCTCACCGCACAACGAGACTTCAACTGGTGTAGCGGTCACGCCTCTTCGGGTGGCTGGTGCCGATGCTGATTCACTCGTCATCATCGATGCCACGTCTGCTGCTGGCGGCCTCATGGTTGACCCTCTGCAGTTCGATACGTACTACTTCGCACCGCAAAAGAGCTTCGGCTCAGACGGGGGCCTGTGGTTCGCACTCATGTCACCAGCCGCCTTGGCGCGCGTTGCCGAAATCAAGGCCACTGAGCGCTGGATCGCGCCATTCCTTGATCTGCAGACCGCGATCGACAATTCAGTTCAAGACCAGACCTACAACACCCCCGCACTCGCCACCATCTTGATGATGGCCGAGCAGGTTGACTGGTTCAACGGCAATGGTGGCTTGAGCTGGTGCGCAGCTCGTACTGCAGAGTCATCGGGCTTGTTGTACGACTGGGCAGAGGCAAATCCGCTTGCCAGCCCCTTCGTCATTGATCCAGCAAAACGCTCTGGGGTTGTCGCGACTCTCGACATCGACGACTCGATCGATGCAACGCTGATCACAAAAGCCCTGCGCAGCAATGGGATTGTCGACACCGAGCCCTACCGCAAACTTGGCCGCAATCAGCTTCGGATTGGCGTCTTCCCATCTGTTGAGCCAGACGATGTACGCGCGCTCATTACCTGTATCGATTTTGTGATCTCTGAACTTTCATGACCACTGCCACGGCACGGCCTCGTCGCGATAAGCCAACTTGGATCTGCTACCTGCAGAACGGCTTCTTCGCTTGGTTCATCTATGCCTTCGGCTCCACCCAGGCGTTACTTCGCGATGAGCAGGGCACCACTCGCTCGATCGCGGCCTTGCACGGCACCTTCCTGGCAACAGGCAGCCTCATCGGCTCGCTGCTCGCGGGCAAGGCGCTCATGTATTGGGGCCGCGGCGTCGTTATGCGCGTTGGTGGAATTGGAGCCATCGCGGGCATCGTGATCTACACGTCACCCAATGGGAGCTTTCCGGTCACCTTGGCTGGTGCATTCATCGCGGCAATGTGCGGCTCCTTCTTTGTCTCTGCTCTGAACGCCTTCGTGATGGACCATCAGGGGGAAGCTGGGGCAAGCGCACTGCTCGAAACCAATGCAGTCGCTGCCTTTCTCGGCTTGCTTGCACCATTGGCGATTGGCCTTGCCACGGCGACGGTTCTTGGCTGGCGTGCCGGCATCTGGGTCGCCGTAATTGCTCTGGTCATCGTGGAGTTTGCCCGAGGGCGCAATCTCGATGCGTATCGAACTGCGGCCAGCGAACTCGTGCACGAACGGCGAGACAAGATGCCGCGCGAGATCTACTGGAGTTTGGCACTGTTCATGAGCTTCGTAGCCACCGAATTCTCAATGACCTTCTGGAGTGCAGATCTCTTGCGCGAACGTTGCGGATTCCAAGCCGGCGCGGCGGCTGCTTCAATCGGAGCAATCACCGGAGGCATGCTGCTTGGACGTTTGATCGGCGCTCGGCTCGCCGAGCGGCATGCTGCCGACTTCCTGCTTAGAGGTTCGGTCGTACTCTCGCTGCTGGCCTTCGTCGTGGCTTGGAGCTTCACCTGGTGGCCAGCCGTGCTTCTTGGTCTAGCCGTGGGTGGCATTGGCATCAGTGTGCAAACTCCGCTTGGCATTGCAAGGGCAATCCAGGTCTCTGACGGTCTGACCGACCGAGCGTCCGCCCTCGCACTGGTCTTCGCGAGCATCGCCGTTGCTACCGCCCCAATCGCGCTCGGTGTGCTCGCCGACCACATCGGCTTCCATTTGGCCTTCTTGATGGTGCCGGTGTTTCTCGGCATCGCACTGACGATCTTGCTGGTGCGTCCAGTGAGTGCACCCGAAGCAATCGTTCATCAACCCGCCTGAGGTATTTCAACTCTCAGTAATCGATCGTCGCGCTCACCCGCGATGAGCAGGGCTTTACCATCAGCAGTCCAGGTGATCGCCTCGCCCTGAAACTGCCCGGGCAGGTCAAAGGTCACCTGCTCACGACCTGGCGGCAGCCCAGCGTACACAGTCGCATCAAAGTAGGTGCGCAAGACATAACGATCGCCTTGGGGTGAGACCGCGCCATCAGTGATGAATCCGTCCTCGGCCTGCATAAGTACGGCCGTATTCGCTTTTCGCAAGGGCTTCGGCAGCTTGTACAAACTTCCGTGCGCAAGTTGCTTGGTGACAATCCACAATTGCGAGTCCGTAGGGTTGGCAAGCACTGTCTCGGCATTATGTGGGCGATCGGGGTAGCTCACTCGCACGGTTCGGGAATGGACCGTCTGCGACTTGAGAACTCCGGGTTCGCGAATGCGCAAGATCTCGACGTAGGGCCAAGAATCCAAATTGTCACCAATGTCTGCCAGCCAAATAACTGCTCGTCCTCGGGCATCACGCCCTGACGCAATCGCTTCGTAATCTCGCGCGCGGCTGCCTTGAATCTTCAGCGTCGCCAGCGTCTTGCATGTCCGCTCATCGACGGCATAGATGTATGGACCATCAGAAGAGTCGTTGTTGAGATACAGCACACCGGGAAAATTCAATGAGCGAGTCAGCCCACTGATCTCGGTGAATCTCTTGTCTTGGAAATTGCATTGGATTTTCCACGAAGGCACAGCCTGCGCTGGAACAACCGCCAGCATGATCAAGCCGAGCGACACCGCAAGAACTCTGGTGCTCAGCCGCCTCATGTACTGAGCAGTGCGGCCAGGACAACGGTGCCGATTAGCGATACAAGCACGACGAGCGTGATGATGCGCCGTGCGCGAGGACTCATAGCCCGACCTTACGTCCCTGCTCCAAGGCAGCCAGTACCGTGTCCGTCACAGCATCCATCGAAATCGGAGAGCATTCATGAGTCGCTCGAGTGCGTATCGCCCAGAGCACGAGGCAGTGATTTCGGCTTCGACTGCTATCCGCCTGGGCACCGTGGCCTGGGTGCTCGCTGCGGCAATTGGGCTGCCAATCCTGCTCGCCAGGGATGCCGGGGCCGGATGGTGGATGCTGACTTGCGCCATCGGCATGGTCAGCGGCCTTGGTGGATTGTTCTACCTGCGAGGCAAGCTTCGGGCCTAGCAGGGCCTAAGAGTGACCGAGGTCGCCCATCTCATCTGGTAGCGCGAGTTCGGCATGCTCGACAGGTGACTCGACAAGAACCTCTGAATGCGCGCCACATCCGAAGTTGTGACTGACAACCTTGCCGTCTGCTGCCCCAAGCTCGTTCGCGCAAATGCCAAAGGCCTGTCCGACAATGCCTCCCATCGTCAGAAGGAATCCGCAGGTGCCGCACTCAAGCGCCGCATTGCGCGCCATTGCTGCTTGTGGTCCGGTCTCACCGTCGTACCAACGCTGAGCAGCTTCTTCGCGGCCAATGGATGACAGCACGCGCACCCGACCCAGGCCAATCTCCCACTGCCCTGGGCTGAGCGGGGCGAGCGAAGCAACGCCCTCAAGCTCGTCTTCGCCAGTGAGACCCGCAACGAGGCGAGCATCATCGGCTGGAGTTGGGAGAATGTCACCAACACCGAGATCACCTGCCTGTACGCGCTCGCTCCAAGGCACCCACGCCGGGGCGGTGAGCGCGTGGTCACCAGGCATGAGCACGACGTCATTGACGGTTGCCGATTTAGCGCGGGCTGCGCGGACAAGCACGACCGCCCAGTTCCAACCCAAATAAGCCGGGTTCGTGCAGACGAACAAATGCGTGACGATGCGCTCAGCGTCCATGTGCGAACCCAAATGCTCGCCAACGAACTCAGTGCCAACCTCATCCACCACGGCCGCACGGGCAAGTTCGCTCGCGCCGATGAGCACTGGATCAGACTTGATCGCAGTTGCAGTGTTCGAAGGGGTCACACCGTGATTCTCGCGCACTCCCGCCCAACAGTGCAGGGCCGGGGGCACTTAGGCTCGCGACTTATGTGGAATGTCGACTTCGCGGTCATTCTTACGACTTTTCCAGTGATCTTCCTGGCTGAACTTCCCGACAAGACCTTCATTGCTGCTTTGGTTCTCGCAACCCGCTTCCGACACTTGTGGGTCTGGCTCGGTGTGAGCGCAGCCTTTTTCATGCAATGCCTCATCGCAGTGGTAGCCGGGGGTTTCATCGCCTTGTTGCCAGTAGAACCAGTGCTAGCCGTGACTTCCGTGCTCTTCGCGGTTGGTGCGGTCATTCTGATCCGCGGTGGCTTGAAATCTCGATCCGAGGAAATCGCTGCTGAGTCTGATGAAGAATTGCAGGTGCTTGCGAAGGTAGCGAATGCACCTAGCGACTCGGCCCGACGTGCATTCATCACGAGCTTCCTTGTGCTGTTCGCAGCAGAGTGGGGCGATCTGACTCAAATCTTCACAGCAGCGCAGGCAGCCAAGACCGGACAACCCATCGCGGTCTTCATCGGCTCCTGGCTAGCGCTGATCACTGTTGGCGGACTCGCGGTCGTTCTCGGAAGATGGCTGCAGCAGCGGGTGCCACTTTCGAAGGTGCGAATCGCATCTGGCGTTGTGCTGCTGGGCCTAGCGCTCTGGACTGCCTATGAACTCGTGCAGGCACTCAGACCGAGTTAGATGTCCAGATCATTTGCGACAGCACGAAGCACTGCGGCGGTCTTCTGGGCAACAGCGTCGGCAGGATACTTACCTCGCTGAAGTTGAGTTGCCACGCTATCCAGCATCTTGATGACGTCTTCAACGATTCCCGCGAGATCGCCGGCAGGCTTGCGGCTGCCTTTGACCACTGACGGAACCGGTCCGATGATCGAGACGGAAAGCGCCTGCTTGCCTCGGCGACCGTCGACGATTCCGAACTCAACTTTGGTTCCCTGCTTCAGCGCAGTAACGCCGTCGGGCAGGGTCGACACATGCACGAATACATCCTCGCCGTCATCAGATGCGATGAAGCCGAAGCCCTTCTCAGTGTCGTACCACTTCACAGTTCCCGTAGGCATCCCGCAAGAGTACTCAGCAGACCGATGGGGGAGAACTTATGGGTGAATTACTGAGTGAGGACGAGTTCTAGTTGCGCATGCACTGCCAGGGCGAGCTGATCCAAGCTTCCGATGCCAGGGATCGGGACATCAACGTCCTTGAATATGGCGGTGCCTGTCACGTCGATAACCAAGGCTTGTGCCGTGCTAGAAATTTCGCCCAACTCCAAGGTGAGATCAACAGCGACTCTGCCAGCCTTGGCCAGGCCACCTAAAGTCACCGGATCAGCCTTTGCATCACCAGTGCCCGTGAAGAAGAGCTCATGTGCTCCGTAGTTCACGAGAAAGCCGCGCAGGGCCGCATCGAGAAGAAAGTTGCCCGCGGTGACCTGATCGATTCCAACGCCCAGCGACACCGTCACCTCTTCGGCAACGGTGACGTCAGCGGAGTCAATCGGGGCTTTCAACGTAAATGGGCGGCCTTTGACCTCCGACTGCAACGTCAGGACCGGATGAGTCTGCTGAAGGCTCCAAGAGCCAGCGGGGAGTGGCATGGAGTGACCCTATGTAGTCCGGCACTCATACAAAGGACGGCATCCCAAAAGGGATGCCGTCCTTTGTATGAGTGTGTGCGGCGGACTAGAAGTCCATACCGCCCATGTCGCCGCCACCTTGCATTGCCGGTGCCGACTTCTCAGGCTTGTCAGCCACAACGACCTCAGTCGTCAGGAACAGGCCAGCGATTGAGGCTGCGTTCTGCAGAGCCGAACGAGTCACCTTGGCTGGGTCGATGATGCCCATGGCAATCATGTCGACGTACTCGCCAGTTGAGGCATCCAGACCATGGCCCGGGGTGAGTTCGCGAACCTTCTCGGCCACGACTCCACCTTCGAGACCGGCGTTCTCGGCAATCTGCTTCAGCGGTGCGCTGATGGCGACCCGAACGATGTTCGAACCAACCAACTGCTCACCTGTGAGGCCGAGTGCTTCGATCTTTGCAGATGCCGAGGCAAGAGCCTGGATCAGCGCAACGCCACCTCCAGGGACGATGCCTTCCTCAACTGCAGCCTTCGCGTTGCGGACGGCATCTTCAATGCGGTGCTTGCGCTCCTTGAGCTCAACCTCAGTTGCTGCGCCAACCTTGATCACTGCAACGCCACCGGCCAGCTTGGCCAGGCGCTCCTGCAGCTTCTCGCGGTCATAGTCCGAATCCGAGCCTTCGATCTCAGTGCGAATCTGATTCACGCGACCGTTGATCTGGTCAACGTCACCCGCGCCTTCAACAATGGTGGTCTCGTCCTTGCTGACCTGCACCTTGCGGGCGCGGCCAAGCAGATCGAGTGTTGCGTTCTCGAGCTTGAGGCCGACCTCTTCAGAGATGACCTGTCCACCGGTGAGAATCGCGATGTCCTGCAGCATTGCCTTGCGTCGATCGCCAAAGCCCGGCGCCTTGATTGCAACTGATCGGAAGGTGCCACGGATCTTGTTGACCACCAAGGTGGAAAGCGCTTCGCCATCAACATCTTCAGCGATGATGACCAGGGCCTTGCCTGACTGCATGACCTTCTCAAGCAGTGGCAGGAGATCCTTCACTGAAGAGATCTTCGAGTTCATGATCAGAATGTAAGGATCTTCGAGTTCGGCTTCCATACGCTCGGGATCGGTCATGAAGTACGCGGAGACGTAACCCTTGTCGAAGCGCATGCCCTCGGTGAGTTCAAGCTCAAGTCCGAAGGTGTTGCTCTCTTCAACGGTGATGACGCCTTCTTTGCCAACCTTGTCCATTGCCTCAGCAATGAGATTGCCGACCTCAGCATCGCCACCAGCAGAGATCGCAGCGGTGGAAGCGATCTGCTCCTTGGTCTCGACGTCCTTGGCCATCAACAGCAACTCATCGCAGATCACTGTGACGGTCTTGTCGATGCCGCGCTTGAGGCCCATGGGGTTGGAGCCGGCAGCAACGTTGCGTAGACCCTCACGCACGAGCGCCTGAGCAAGAACAGTTGCCGTAGTGGTGCCATCGCCTGCGACGTCATCGGTCTTCTTGGCGACCTCCTTGACGAGCTCAGCGCCGATCTTCTCGTAGGGATCCTCGAGATCGATTTCCTTGGCGATAGATACACCGTCGTTGGTGATCGTGGGTGCGCCCCACTTCTTCTCCAAGACAACGTTGCGACCCTTAGGGCCAAGGGTGACCTTGACTGCGTCTGCGAGCACGTTCATGCCGCGCTCAAGCGAGCGACGCGCCTCTTCATCAAATGCGATGATCTTTGCCATTGACCTGTTCCTCCAGGAACGTCCGAGCGGGAGTTGTCACTCCGTAGATTGTCACTCACAGGTGTCGAGTGCTAAGTCATTTTTAGCACTCTGCCTAGGAGAGTGCAAATGGAAATTGTGGCTCACGCCACGGACGCAGGGGTCTCTAGGAGCGTGCGGAGATGGCTGAAACCACCTTTGCCTGAGCCTCAGTGAAGGCCGAAGCGGGAGCTGAGGCGCCCGATCCCTTGGTCGTCACGAGCCAAGCCGTGCCCAGCGGACCCCAGACATCTTGCATCTGTGGAACATTCGGAATAGCCACTCCAGAGGCACCTGCGGTGCCAAAAGCCCGCAGCCGCAGATCAGTGACGCCCGAGGCAGCTTTGCGATTTGCGGGCATCCGACGTGCAGCCGTCGCGAAGGCGGCTTGAATTCCGGCTCGGGCAATGCCTTCGGTCAGGAAACTGTTCGCCACCTTGCGCATCTGATGAGCCTGAGCAAAAACGGTGACCATGAAGCCCTTCATGCCCAATAGCGGCGAAGTTGCCTTGGTCTGAACCATGCTCGGAATGGAGGTGATGCGGTAGCCAAAAGGCAGGGCGACGATCGAATTGAGATCCCACGGGCCAGTGATCCAGAACGGAGCCTTGCCGGCCGCGAACGTGTCTTTGGCTGCCGCGGTCGTCATCGAGGAGGCAATCACACGATCCGCATTCCACTGCTTGATCTGCCCGGCATTGGCAAGGAAAGTCGGGTTTGCGACGCCGACATCGCTCGGATTGATATTGCCCTTGGCATCAACACCAAGTGCATAGCCGCCCAGCCCACTGAAGAAGGGGTACATGTTGTAGGCGTTGCCCGCGTCACCTTGGCCAACGGCCACACCCGCCGTTGCCCTGCCGTTGGCGAGCAACTTCTTGGCGACCGCAACCACTTTGGCAAAGGTCTTAGGCTGCTTTGGAACCAGCGCGGTGTTAGTCACCATCGCGAGATTCTCATATTGAATCGGGATGCCGTAGGTACGGGAGTTGTAGCGGAAACCATTGAGGACATTGGTCGGAAACAGACTGGCGACAGTCTTGCCTGGCGTCAGGCGGCGGATCAACTTTGCCTGGACGAGTGCGCCAGTCGAAGTGTTCTCAGCTGCGATGACGTCCGGGCCATCTTCTGGCTTCACGCTCTTCAGCTGCTCTTCGATTGCTGCAAGGCTCTCTTTGACGACGACCGTCAGCTTGGTTCCTTTGAAGCCATCGGGGAACTCTTGCTTGATGACATCAGCCCGAATTTGATCGGCCCAGATCACCAGGTGATCTCCTGCGGCGATTGAAGGCGAGATGGGCAGGACGGCGAGCAGTCCGAATATGAGACTGCCTGCCAACACTGAAGTGGTCAGACGGCGCATGGCTGTACTCGCGATCAGCGAGATTCAAGCTCCGCGCCCAGTCGACGCGCTGAGCGAGCCTTCTGGCGAGAGGAGCGCATACGACGCAGCCGCTTGACGAGCATGGGATCAAGTTCCAGCGCGGCGGGGAGATCAATGAGGCCATTGAGAATCTGGTAGTACCTCGTTGCACTCATGTCGAACAGTTCACGGATCGCCTGCTCTTTGGCACCGGCGAATTTCCACCATTGGCGCTCGAATTCCAAGATTGCACGGTCACGATCGGACAGTTCGGCGACCACAGGCTGACCATAAGCCTGACGGGCTGAATCCATGCCGGGTCCTTTCGATTGTGAACGGTGACACCATCGTAGATGGTAAATCACAACCGTGTCATTTGGCTGCTGATTGGGCTCATCGGCCGCCTAATGCCCCGATGGAGCTCCCGAAATCGCGAGCGTAGAGGGTGGTGGCCGACCACTGCTTGGCCTGCTTGCTGGTACGTTGCAGATTCAAGGCCTTGACCTTGGCCGTGCCGCCGACGAAACCGCCAACCAGTAGATCCGCTGAGCTGGGGTTGGCACTCGTCGCTACCTGCACCCCCTTGCTGGAGCCTGGGAAGGCCTGGAATGCAGCGGACTTGATGAAGGTGGTGGCCATCGAGTAGTCATCGGCTGGCACCAGATACATCCCTGGGTGTCCTTCCAATGCTGATCCGCTGCTGAACACCGCGACAGAACTGCCACCTGACTGCTGCCCGGCGACGATGCGCGAGAAGCCGCCCTCCTGCCCGGCGACCCAGCCGGTGGCCAGATTGACTCCGCCTCGAAATCCCGAATCAAAAGCAAGGAAATCGCTGGTCAGTGCCGGCTTGTTCGTCGAATTCACCGGCTGCCCCATTTGTGTGGCCATGGCTCGATGCTGTGCGGTCGGCGTGTAGAGGTCGAACATGTAGGTGCGAATGCGTGCTTCCATGCCCGCACCCGGAGCCGTGATGACACTTGATCTTCCGCTGGCATCCACCAATCCGGCAGCGACATCAATCCCGCCGGTGAATCCGCCGTACGGCTGCCAGGTTGCGAACAAACTGCGAGTGGTGACGTCAGTGCCAGATTTCAATACCTTCACCGTTGCAGGCATGCCCGAACCCGAGCCCACAATCACATTGTCGCCATTTTGGGTTCCATCGATGTTGGCTGAAGCAACTGAGACACCGCCGCGGAATCCGGGATCGAAAACCAGAGTGTCGAGCAGCACAGCGTGGAAGCTCGCGCCGCTTGTATCGGCCGCACCGGAGTACACCTTGACTCGAGGCTGCGCGCCTTTGCCGGCTCCAACGATCAAGTCAAGAATTGCGTCGCCGTTCACATCGCCCATTGCCACATCAACCGGCGCACTCGAAGCGCCAAAGGGCGCAAGGGCAGCAATGGTCTTGTGGGTGTCCTCGTTGATGATCGTCACGCGCGTTGGACGCTTGGCATCCCCCGGCACGGCCACTGTATACGCCGTGATATTCGGAATGACATTGATCAGTGCCATCAATCCGTTGTCCTCATGGTTCAGACGATGACAGTGCACCACGTACGCGCCAATGAATTGCTTGAATTCAGTGCGCAGCGACATCCGCCCGGGAGTCACGACCGTGGACCCACTCTTGTTGTAGAGCGGTGCCGGAGTGTTCTGATTGTCCTGCCCAAAGGGCTGGTTGGTCAGATGAAGCTTGGCCACCGGGTCGAAGTAGTCGACAACCTGAAAGTCATTGACGTGAATGTGGATCGGATGCTGGTCGTTGTTCTGATTGACGAAATTCCACTGCTCCGATGTGTTCAAACGAGGCTGCAGCAGCGGGATGTTCGGGAATTGATTGCCATCGAACTGGTAGGTGAAGGTATTTGGATCCTGCGGATTGCTGAGGGTGTTCGCGAAGCCACCACTGATCACCAGCGTGCGTTGCACTGCGGGCTTCACATTCGAGAGGTCGTCGAAAGAGGTGTAGGCATTAAGTGCCTGACCCTGCGCAAAGGCAACGGTCGTTCCGCTGCCCGTTGTTGGCTGTGTGGTCAGCAAGGTCTGTGTTGGGTAGGCGAAGAAGCCATCCATGTAACTCACCGATAGCGGATTCAGGTGGACGGTGCCAGTCACTGCAGGAGACTTGGGGGTTCCATTATTGGTATACAGAATCCCCATGTTCTTGGTGGTGATGTCTCCTTGACCTTCGTATGACGGCATCTCAAGGGACAGTCCGCCAGTCTTGGGCATCGTCACGGCAAGTGCGTACCGCGAACCCGGCGGGATCAACAAGGTGGTGCCGTTCTCGGTCGGTGGGGTCTGAACTGTCTCGTAGGGGTTGCCATCCTGCGCGACAACGGCGAGTTTGGTCCGCTGCCCGGTAGCCGTCTCAGTGATGGCAACGCGCATGTATGCCGCCTCACTGAAATTGCCGAGCACCCAGATCTCGGTCTGCCCAGGCGCTGAACTGACGACAGGCTGGAACGCTCCGTTGACTGTGTATTGAACATCGCGCTGGGCATCAGGCAGATTGGGATTGGCTGGCACGAGCGTCTTGCCGTCGTCCCCGACAAAGGACTGCAGATTGCTAGGCACGTATTGGAAGACCCCACGGTTGTTATCGACACTCAGTGGACCCGTCCACCAAGCGGTGAAGTACTGCGTGCCGGGCTTGGTGTCCGTGAAATTGACTGGCGTGAGCTTGGGCTCGTAGGTGCCGTCGGCCAGCGACTGTTTCGTGGCTGGCTTCAAAGTGCTCAGATCAGCTGGCCAGAAGGCATTATTCAAGGTGGTCTGACCGTTGGCACGATCAAAGACGTAGTTGTACTGCAAAGCCATTGTTCGCACCGGCAGCGAGTTCTGCGTCACTGCAGGAATACCCCCATCTGCGCGACCGATCTCCAGCATGCCGATAAGGCCTCGGTAGGTCTGCGCTGTGGTCAGCATGTGCCGATGCGAGTGGTACCAATACAAACCCTGCGGATGATCCGCAGGAATCGCATAGGTATAGGTATTTGCCATCCCAGCCGGAATGTTCAGCAGCACGTTGTCGGAGTTGCCCGCAGGACTGACATGCAAGCCATGCGTGTGGTTGTTCATCGGAGCTTCGGTCAATTGCGCGGGATACAAGGACACCGCTTTGCCGGCCGGCGTGAATGCCGGATCGCTGAAGTCTTTGATCGTCAATCCCTCGAGTTCATTCTCCAGATGGACGATCAGCTTCTGACCTGGATTGACCTGCAAGGTTGGACCTGGGTAGAGATCGACTGCATTCATTGCGCCGTTCGATGCATTTCCCTGCTGCACCGAATAGCCGAACAGCAGTGCGTTGCGCACCGGACCTGCTGCCGTGTCGATAGTCGCACGGCCCTGACGCGCGGTGAGCGTGACTTCGAGAACACCGTTGCTTGGTGAGAGCACGACCGGCTCGGCATAAGGGCGCGCCGAGGCTGAAGATGCCGTGAACGCGGTCGCAGCGACACGGGAGGAAGCTGTAGCGGCAACCCCGATGGTGACGCCAACGATCAGCAGCCACGCTGTTACAACAGAGCCAACTCGAATTCCCCAGTGTTTGCCTCGCATATGCGAACGCTAGTGGAGATCAAGCAGCTGGCGGCAGACGACTGGCTCCTCGATCCCTGAGCCGAATGAGCACCCAACTGAATGCATATCCCAGTCCATTGGTTCCCCAATGCAAGCCCATGGGTGCCAGCACGCTGCCAGACAGAAGTCGCAGAAAGATGAAGACCACTGCGGAGAGGGCGGTGCCCACCACGCTGAACAGCACGGCGAGCACATTGCCTCGACGACCTTCACCCACGACCGAACCGAGTGCTGGATTCTGCTCGTGAGTGCCAATCGATGGCAACACATGCCACAAGCCGAATGCAATGCACGACAGGACAATCGCCCAAATCAAGCCAAACCTGCGCGCGAGCATCGCAAACAGCACTGAGCGAAATGCAATCTCTTCAAGCAGCACCGTTCCGAGTGGCACTTCCACGAGCGCCTGGAAGAGCACGCCCGATGCGCTGAGTCCGGACATGCGTTCATCATGGAAGGCAGTTCGCGTCCGCCGCATGAGCGAGCCTATGAAGTAGACGAGCGCAATCAAGACGATGCAGAGCCCGCCCCAAAAGACTCCGCTCAACAGATACAGGCGTCCTAGGCCCATATCGGTCCAGGAACAGCCGTCGAGCAGACCAATCGCAATCAGCACGACCGCACAGCCAAATGCCCACAGCAAATATTGGGTCTGCGGAGCAACTCGATTGTTGACAATGTTGAGAAAAACGAGCAAGGCCAGCACAACAACCAACGGCCAGATAGCCAAACCCGAAACCTGTTCGGGCACGACCCAATTGATCATCAAGGCTCCAGTGAATGCGCAGGGATCCCCCGCTCACCGGAGTCTAGGTTCAGCGAGTCTTGCGCTGAGCCGTAGGAGCGCCACCGCGCTTGCCGGGGGCACTTGCCTTGTGCGGACGACCTGCGCTTGCGGTCGGGCGCGAGGAATGACGTGGCTTGTCGGTACGGCGATCTGAGCGCGGAGCAGCCGACTGCTGAGGCCGATCATCGCGATAACGATCCGCACGCGGCGCACGATCATCACGATAACGATCCGCACGCGGCGCAGCCGACTGCTGAGGCCGATCATCACGGTAACGATCCGTGCGAGGCGCACGATCATCACGGGCCGGACGATCTTCGAAGCGACGGGGCTTGTCCCCGTATCGAGGCTTGTCGGAACGACCACCCTGAGCGCCCCATCGAGATCCGGACTTTGAGCGCGCAGGAGCTTCACGCGGTGGGAACCATGGAGTGCCGGAAGGCTCACGAGCGCCTGTGACCTCAACCAGGTGGGCATCGAGCGGACGAACGCGCTTCACTACCGGATCCACACCAGCGCGGCTGGTCAGAGAAGAGATAGTGCGCTGCTGCTTAGGAGCTGCCAGAGTCACGACCGTGCCCGACTCGCCTGCGCGAGCGGTGCGGCCGGCGCGGTGCAGATAGTCCTTGGGGTCTCGCGGTGCATCTACGTGAACAACCAGCGAGATGCCATCAACGTGAATACCTCGTGCAGCAACGTCCGTTGCAACAAGTGCGGGGGTGAGGCCATTGCGGAAGGCTTCAAGGGTTCGCGTGCGAACAGCCTGAGTCTTGCCACCGTGGAGAGCACCGGTCGCGATGCCTTGAGAGGTCATATGTGCTGCGAGACGATCAACCCCAGCTTGGGTACGCACGAAGAAAATCGTGCGGCCATCTCGGGCACCAATCTGTGCAGTGATGAGTTCCTTGTCCATCGGGTGGACGAGCATCACGTGGTGATCCATCGTCTCAACAGACGCAGAGGCGGGAGCAAGTGAATGTGTAACGGGGTTGTTCATGTACGCCTTGCGGATGACATCAACGTCACCATCGAGAGTTGCGCTGAACAGCAGGCGCTGGCTGCCCGGCTTGGTGAGGTCGAGGATTTCGCGAACGATTGGCATGAAGCCCATATCTGCCATCTGATCTGCCTCGTCGAGCACCGTGATTTCCACACTGCTGAGATCCACTGATCCGCGCTCTGCAAGATCCATCAGGCGACCCGGTGTTGCGATGAGCATGTGCACACCACGATCAAGTGCTTCGAGTTGCTTGTTGTACGGCATGCCACCGGCGATCAACCGCTGGCGCAGGCCGCCAGCCTCCGCTATTGGGCGAAGGGTGTCGCTGACCTGCATTGCGAGCTCACGGGTGGGAACGAGAATCAGGCTCAGTGGCTGACGCGGCTTCGCGGTGGTGCCCAGCAAACGAGTCAAGGCAGCAAGGCCGAAGGCCAAGGTCTTGCCTGATCCGGTCTGGGCGCGAGCCAGCACATCGCGACGAGCGATGGCATCAGGAATCGTGGCGATCTGGATTGCAAAGGGCTCGAGAATCCCTTGCCGACCGAGAGCCTCCGCAAACTGCGGGGCTACACCGAGATCGGTGAATGAAGGGGATTCGGACAAAGGTGCAGACGGCACAGCAACACAACTCTCATTCGAGACGAATTCGCGTGTCTCGAATGGCGACAGTTGGTCGCGTGGGTATCAAGACTCGCACGTGAGCTAAAAAGCTCCCAGTCATCGGCTGATGACCCCGTTACGGTACGGGACTTCGCTCGGATCGCGAAATCGCCTCAAGAAAAGACAAATCCCCCACCGGCCGCTGCAGCTGGTGGGGGATTTGAACAGTTCTAGCTACTGATCGATTGCTGAGAGCTCGATCTTGACGAAGCCCTTGTTGCTGGCGATGAGGCCGCCATTGATCTTGACAGGCTTGGTCTTGCCAACAGTGACTGACTTGGCCTTGGCTGTGTCGACCTTCACAACACCGCTGAGGGTGCAGGTGAAGAAGCCAGCGAAGTCGCCGCCGACGTAGTTAAGGCTGACCTTGGTGATCGCGCCGGTGGCGATGGCCTTGCCGGACTTGTCCTTGAACACGATCGGGGTCTTGAGGGTGGCGCCTGCTGCGGGGCCATCCTCGGTGACGCAAGCGGTCTTTGATGCTGGCACGCCGTCACTAGCGAGCAGTGAGGAGTCGACGAGCTTCACCTGGACGGTGACGTTCGATGTTGCGGCCTGTGCAGGTGCACCGATAAGGGCCGTGCCTGCGATCAGTCCGGCTGCGGTGATGCCGAGAACACTCTTCTTCATGATTCCTCCGGTTGTTGGCAGGCGAGGAACTCGCCAGCCGTTGTTCTTACGCCTTGTCGCGCGAATATATACACGAAACCACAAAGTGGGAAGGATTCACAGACAATTTCCCAGAAGTGGCCAAATCGTGATGTGTCGGTCGTGCCCGCTTTGGATCTCTCAACCAGTATGACCCATCCTCCCCATTGACTAGGGGCGGAGTGGGTGCATTTTTGACCATATTCGGGACTCCTACACTTGGCGCCGCGCCCCTCTCACTCAGAGGCCCGCGCCCCTGTAGCTCAGTGGTAGAGCAACCGCCTTGTAAGCGGTAGGTCGTCAGTTCAATCCTGACCGGGGGCCCCAAAGCCCCTCACTGGCCTTTTCAGGTCAGGCAGGCGCTCTCGAATAGCGCCTCGGGCACCAAAGCGTCTTTGGGGTAGGCAACTGGATCCGTCTTGTAGTTGATAGTTCCGCAGACGTCGGCAGCTTGCTTCGGAATCCAGAACTGCCCCTCCTGCTCGAAAATAAATGCAGTAGGCGCGCCCTGCTTGCCATCGCCAATGAGTCCATTCACCGTGGCCCAGCCATCGCCACACATCAGGTGACTGAAATCCATGAGTTGCGAATCGCCCTTGAGTTCGGCCAGCAATGTTGGCTCAATGGCTGCTTGCGTGCATTCGGTCATTCCGCCTATGACTGACGTCGAAGGGGATGGGCTCGTCGTGACATCGGCGCTGGAATCACTATTGGAACATCCGGCAAGGCCGAGGCTGACAACGAGTCCGATACCTGACACAAGTACTGCGAACTTGAAATTCATGTGATTCCTTCGCTCGAGGACCGAGGGCACGGCATGCCATGACTGTAGCCAGACTTCGACTTTTTCAGCGGCTCATTCGCCTATCGAGCGCTGCTCACTGCATGCAAGGCAATGCCTGCTGCAACCGAGGCGTTGAGCGACTCATTGCCCTTGGTCATTTCGATTCGCACCTTCCAATCGCAAGTTTCTGCGACGAGTCTGGACAGGCCCTTGCCCTCTGAGCCGATGACGATCACAACCGGCTCAGACAGAACGCGTGCTGGGAGTTCAGCGAGAGTGTGCTCGGCATCAGCAGCGAGGCCAACCACGGTAAAACCGTCCTCCTGCAAGGACTTCAGCGATCGAGTGAGGTTGGTGACTTGGGCAACTGGCACTCGGGAAAGAGCACCTGCCGAGGTCTTCCAGGCACCAGCAGTAACCCCAGCGGAGCGACGAGCCGGAACGACGATTCCGCCGGCTCCAAAGGCAGCTGCCGATCGAGCAACTGCACCGAGGTTGCGGGGATCAGTCACCCCATCCAAGGCAACGAGCAATGTGCTGTCGGTTAGTTCTTCGACGTTGGCGTACTCATAGGCGGGCACGGTCAGCACCAAACCTTGGTGCACACCGCCGTCAGTCATGCGGTCCAGTTCGAGCTTGGTCACTTCGAGCACCGGGATGTTTGCGGCGATCGCGCGGCGCAGAGATTCACGCCAACGGTCATCGGCCTCGACCCGGGTTTGCATATAGAGGCATTTGCCCGGCACGGCTGCACGCAAGCCTTCTACAACGGAGTTGCGCCCCATTAGCATGCTCGCGTCTTCGCGCTTTGCCGGTCGACGCACATTGGTGCGAGGAGCGCGATCATCAGTGCGCTCAGCGGCGCGCTGCCGCTTGGCAGCAGCGTGGTACGGACGCTCAATAGCTTTAGGAGTTGGGCCCTTGCCCTTCAACTGCTTACGGCGTTGACCGCCGGAGCCAACGCTCGCGCCCTTCTTGCTTCCGGGCGTGCGCATTGCCCCGCGACGCTGTGAGTTCCCAGCCATGGTGTGTTGCCCCTTGCTATAGAAGTATTCGTCAAGACTCAGTGCTCAAGGCTCCATCGAGCACCCTGAGGAGTGTCCTCTATCTGAATCCCCAGAGCATCCAGCCCGTCGCGAATCGCATCGGCAGCGGCAAAGTCCTTGCGCGCCCGAGCCTCCTGCCGCTGATCGAGCAAAGCCGTGATGAGGCCACCAATCACCGTCGTCAACTCAGTCGAACCGGCTTCACCTGGCCAAGTCGCAGGATTCAGTCCAAGCACATCAAGCATGCCGATGACGTGCGCATACGTGGTAGACACAAGCGCGCGATCGCCCTCTGCGATGGCCGCGTTGCCAATTCGGACAGTGTCGTGCAAGACCGCGCAGGCTTGGGCGACTGATAAGTCGTCATCCATCGCCCAGTCGAATTCAGCCGGACGCGAGGGCGCGAGGGTTGACGCCTCATCGCCGAGCTGATCTCGAGAGCGAGCCAGGAATCCTTCGATCCGCCGGAAGGCTTGGCCAGCTTCCTGAACTGAAGCATCTGAGTACTCGAGCATCGAGCGGTAATGAACAGACGCAAGGTAGTAGCGCAGGTCAATGGGTCGCACCCGCTTGATGACTTCTGAGACCAGCAGCGAATTACCGAGCGACTTGCTCATCTTTTCGCCAGCAGTCGTGACCCAGGCGTTGTGCAGCCAGTAGTTGGCGAACGCGTCACCGGCGGCCTGTGACTGCGCAATTTCATTTTCGTGGTGCGGGAAGATCAGATCAAGCCCGCCTGCGTGGATATCAAATTGCGGACCTAAATATTTGCCAGCCATTGCTGAACACTCGATATGCCATCCGGGTCGACCTTCTCCCCAAGGTGTGGGCCAAGAGGGCTCGCCAGGCTTGGCGGACTTCCACATCGCGAAATCGCGAGCGTCGCGTTTGCCCTTGGCTTCAGAATCGATCGAGGCAACCATCTCGTCGGGACGTTGACCACTGAGTTGGCCGTAGTCGGCAAAGGACTGCACATCGAAGTAGACGTCGCCATTGAGTTCGTAGGCATGGCCTGCATTGATGAGTCGCTGCATCATCGTCACCATCTCTGTGATGTGACCGGTTGCGCGCGGCTCATACGAAGGAGGCAGGCAACCCAGCACCGAATAGGCGTCGGCAAATGCGCGCTCGTTGACCATGGCGATCGACCAGTAGGGAGTCCCTGCCGCCCTGCCGTTATTGATGATCTTGTCATCAATGTCGGTGATGTTGCGGACGAAGGTGACGTCGAATCCACGAGCCATCAGCCAGCGGCGCAGGATGTCGAAGGCAACGCCGCTGCGGATATGGCCCACATGCGGCGGAGCCTGAACAGTGGCACCACAAAGGTAGATGCCTACCTTGTTCGGCTCGAGGGGCACAAATTCGCGCACACTGCGCGTAGCTGTGTCATGAAATTGAATTGCCACGGGCGCAGGTTACCGATCAGGCGCGGCTGGTGCTGGCAACACAAGGGCAACAGCAATCGCGGCAACGCCTTCGCCGCGCCCGGTCAGACCAAGGCCATCGGTAGTGGTGCCGGAAACACTGACCGGAGCTCCCACCGCAGCTGATAACACTGCCTCTGCTTCTTGACGCCGGCTACTGACGCGAGGCTTGTTGCCAACAACCTGCACCGAGGCATTGGCGATCTGCGCACCCGACGCACGAACCAGCGCCGCGGCATGCTTGAGCATCGCAATCCCTGAGGCACCGCTCCATTGCGGATCATCCGTTCCGAAGACCGAACCGAGATCGCCAAGTCCGGCAGCAGACAAGAGTGCATCGCACAGGGCGTGCGACGCAACATCAGCATCTGAATGACCTGCCAGGCCCGTTTCCTCAGGCCAGAACAATCCGGCCATCCACATTGGGCGTCCGTCTGCAAAAGCGTGCACGTCAACACCCATGCCAACGCGTGGCATTTGGAGCGCCGAGTTATCCGATGGCACGCGCAGCCCTTCGCTTTGCCAGCACCGCTTCAGCGAGCACCAGATCGAGCGGGCGGGTGACCTTGAAGGCTTCTTCATGACCCGCAATCACGTGCACGGTGATGCCTTGCTGCTCAACGAGAGATGCATCATCGGTTGCCGAATTGTCGTCGGCTCTTGCGTGCGCCGCTTGCAAGACTGAGCGCACGAAGCCCTGCGGGGTCTGAATTGCTCGCAACTCACTGCGATCGGGTGTACCGATCACGTTCTCGGCCGCATCAACCCGCTTGATCGTGTCAGTTACTGGCAGGGCCGGAATGACAGCGTCGTGACCGCGCCGAACTTCAGCGACCACAGCACCCACCATCTCGCTGGGAACGAGTGGGCGAGCAGCGTCGTGCACAAGGACGACGTCGACGTCTGCCGGCAAGGTGAGCAGCGCCCGGGCAACAGATTCTTGCCGAGTGGCTCCACCTGTAACCACGATGACTTCTGCGGTTCCGGGTTGCTCCGCTAAGAGTGCACGAACCTCGTCAACTTCAGATTCAGGCGCAGCGACGATAACCAAGTCAACAGCTCGGGACGCCGCCAAGGCATGCACAGCGTGCACAAGCATGGGAGTGCCACCGATCAAACGCAAAGCCTTGGGAACGCCGGCACCCAGACGCTCACCGCGCCCGGCAGCGGGCACCAGAGCGGCAGTGCGCCCCAGGACAGCCACGTCTACGAGGCGAGGACCTCATCGAGGATGGCCTCAGCCTTAACCTCGTTGGTCTTCTCCGCTAGAGCCAGTTCACTGACCAGGATCTGGCGTGCCTTGGCGAGCATCCGCTTTTCACCAGCCGAGAGACCTCGCTCGCGCTCACGACGCCAAAGATCACGAACAACCTCAGCAACCTTGATGACATCGCCAGAGGCAAGCTTCTCGAGATTTGCCTTGTACCGACGCGACCAGTTGGTCGGCTCTTCGGTGTATGGCTGGCGCAGAACATTGAAGACGCGGTCAAGACCTTCTTGGTTGACGACGTCACGAACTCCTACGAGATCGACGTTGTCAGAAGGCACCCGGACCGTGAGATCACCTTGAGCCACGCGGAGGACGAGATACTCGCGATTCTCACCTTTTACGGTTCGAATCTCCATGGCTTCGATTACTGCAGCCCCATGATGCGGGTAGACGACGGTGTCGCCGACATTGAAAGCCATTGAGTTAAACCCCTTTCGAGACCACTAAGACTACCACGCGAAGACAGCCGAATTCCTGGTCGCTACTCTGCATCCTGTGACGAACACATATACGCGCCACCGCCCCCTTGTCCGCCGCAGCACGATCGCCCTGAGTTTGCTGGCCATTGTCGCTGTGCCTGCCCTTAGTGGCTGCTTCAACGGCATAAACTCCACGACGAGCATGCAGGCCACGATGAACACGGGCGATGGAACCCAGACCCAAATCGGCGACATCAAGATCCTCAACGCAACCCTGGTCACCGGCGAAGCCGGCTCAGACTCAATGCTGATCGGCACGATCGTGAATGTCGGCGTCACTTCAGACGCACTCAACGGCATCGAAGTCGACGGGAAGACGGTGACGCCAGCACCAGCCTTTGGCGAACTGACGTCTGGCAGCAGCACCCCGTTCGGATATGTCGATGCTCAGATCAAGGTGCCCGTCAGTGGCTTGAGCGCCCCGACGAGTAGCTACGTGCCTGTGCGCTTCAACTTCCAAAATGCTGGCAACACCACAATCGAGGTTCTGACAGTGCCATCAGTTGGCCTGTACTCAGGGATCGTGCCGCTCGCAGTTACTCCCGCGGCGATTCCCGAGCCTTCGCTCATGGAAGGCCCGAGTTCCGCGCCAGCAAGCACTACGAACTGAAGCTTGACCTAGCCCTCGTACTTGTACCCAAGTCCGCGCACCGTCAACAGATGCGTGGGATGAGCTGGATCGACCTCGATCTTTGAGCGCAGACGCTTCACGTGGACATCGAGGGTCTTGGTATCACCGACGTAGTCAGCGCCCCAGATTCGATCAATCAGTTGAGTTCGCGTCAGCACACGACCAGCATTGCGGATCAGAAACTCCAGGAGATCGAACTCCTTGAGGGGCATCGCTACCGAAGCACCTCGGACCGTCACGATGTGCCGATCGACATCGATGCGGATCGGCCCTTCTTCGATAATCGAGGGCAAGAGATCGTCCACATCACCGTGCCGCCGGAGTACCGCGCGGATACGAGCCAAGAGTTCACGCGATGAGAAGGGCTTGGTGATGTAGTCGTCGGCGCCAAGTTCTAGACCGACAACCTTGTCAACCTCGCCATCTTTAGCCGTCAGCATGATGATCGGTACTGCTGACTTCTGGCGAATGTGCTTGCACACTTCGGTGCCCGAAATTCCAGGCAACATCAAATCGAGCAGCAGCAGATCGGCTCCATTGCGATCGAAAAGTTCGAGGGCCTTGTGCCCGTCGCCAGCCACCTCGACTTCATAGCCCTCGCGCTTGAGCATGAACGAAAGAGCTTCGGAGAACGACTCTTCATCCTCTACAATCAGGACCTTCGTCATGAGTTCGTGGCTCCATCCGCTGTCGGCAATTCGACAATATTGAGGCCGTCGAACTCGGCCTCGGTCTCAAGGCGATACGTAGGCAGGCGAAGAGTGAAAGTCGAACCCACTCCGACCTCGGACCACACGGTGCACTCACCGCCATGGTTTAGGCAGACGTGCTTGACGATCGCCAGGCCAAGACCTGTTCCACCTGTCACGCGCGAACGCGCGGGATCAACGCGATAGAAGCGTTCAAAGATGCGATCGAGATCATTTGCCGGGATGCCGATGCCTTGGTCCTTGATCATGATTTCAACGATCGAGTCGACCTGTCGAGCGCTCACAGCCACGCTGGTGCCATCGGAGGAATAGGCGATCGCGTTCACCAGGAGATTGCGAACGGCCGTTTGCAGCTGACCGATATCGGCGTACACAAGTGCGTTGGAGTCTGGACCGATCACCAGATCGATTTCGCGATCCGAGGCGATCGTCCGCACGTCTTCAAGCGAGCGCTTCACAAGTTCATCGACGTCGACGACCTCAGAGTGCTCGAGGGGATCGTCGCCCTGCAATCGAGAAAGATCGATGACATCTTGCACCAGGTGACCAAGCCGAGTGGCCTCCAATTGCATGCGCTCTGCAAAGTGCCGGACCTGAACCGGATCCTCACTGGCTGACTGAACGGCCTCGGCCAAGATCGCCAGAGCGCCCACGGGGGTCTTCAACTCATGACTGATGTTGGCGACAAAGTCGCGTCGCACAGCGTCAACGCGTCGCTCTTCGGCAAGGTCATCAATCAACACGAGGATGCCGCCAGTTCCAAGGTCAGCGACCCTGACGCGAAGCTCCAGCAATTCCCGACCCAGCGGCGGTCGGCGAACGCGCATCTCCTGCTCTCGAGGTTCCCCATCGTTGGCAACCTTGGCCACCAATCGAGCAATCTCGCCAATAGTGATGGCATTTCGATTCACCAAACCAAGGGCGACGCTTCGAGCACTCGCCCGCAAGATCTCGCCTTGAGCATCAACAACTATTGAGGCCGACGGGAGAACGGCCAGAATTCTTGCTACCTCATCAGGGATTTCGCGCGTGTCAAGAGGTAGCCCATTGGCATCCACAGGACGAACAAGACGGCGAGCCACAATTGAAGGATAGGGACGGCTCCGCACGAGGCGAAATCTCTAGAGCCTGAAATGCGAAGCATTTGCTCAGGGTTCACCCAAGGGGCAAGGCGTTCACCTGCCTGACAATCCCCGTTCACCCTTTGGTCATAGAACTCGGGCAAACTCCAACTATGGGTGCGTATGCTCCACCGCGAAGGGGGGCAAACCAGCCCATGGCATACGCAAGCGATATCGAGGCAGTCAACGCAGAACTCGTTGAGGTCGCGACTCTGGTCGGTTTGGCCATGTTCAGCGCTACGAGAGCCCTCCTGAACTCCGATAACGATCTGGCCCAGTCAGTCATTGCTCAAGACGAACGCATCGACATCCTCACAGCCGATATCGAAGAGCGTTGCGTAGACCTGATTTCTGCTCAGCAGCCCACTGCTCGCGACCTTCGCATCCTCATTGGATCCCTTCGAATCGCCGCCTCACTAGAGCGCATGGGCGATCTGGCCTCACACGTAGCCAAGCAAGCCCGGATGCGCTTTCCCAACCCCGTCGTACCTGCGGATCTACGCGTAACTTTTGAAGAGATGGGGGATCTGGCTCAGGCGATTGTGACCAAAACCGGTCAGGTCATCGCCACCAAGGACCTGTCCCTTGCCACCGATATCGCTGCACACGACGAAGAAGTCGACCGGCTGCACCGAGAGCTATTTCGGGTTGTGCTCTCCCCATCGTGGGAAAGCGGTATCGAGGCAGCGATCGACATCACTCTGCTTTCTCGCTACTACGAGCGCTACGCAGATCATGCGGTCTCGGTGACCCGTCGCCTGATCACGATCGTGACTGGCGAGCCGTACGTGGGCGTCTCGCTCACCCAATAGCCCCCTATCGGGTCTGCCCAAACCATTTGTCAGGTCTGCGGTGATGTGTCAGGCTGCCCTTCGAACTTACTCAGGGAGTTACGAATGACAGTGCGGCAGTTGCGGGCCTCCACCCGCTTGCCCAAGAGAGTGGCTCTCCTGTCGATTCACACCTCTCCCTTGGATCAACCCGGCACCGGTGATGCCGGCGGCATGAATGTGTACGTCCTGGAAACGGCAAAACAGTTGGCAAACGCTGGGGTCGCGGTCGAGATATTCACTCGCGCCACTTCCTCCGACATTGAGCCAGTAGTCGAATTTGCTCCAGGGATTCTGGTTCGACACGTCACAGCCGGTCCCTTTGAGGGTTTGCGCAAGGAGGACCTTCCGGGTCAACTCTGCGCCGTGACATCGGGTGTCCTGCGAGCCGAAGCCGCACGCCCGGAGGGCTGGTTCGACCTCATCCACTCGCACTACTGGCTGTCCGGACAGGTCGGCTGGTTGGCGTCAGAGCGCTGGGGAGTGCCGCTCGTGCACTCAATGCACACCATGGCGAAGGTCAAGAATGCCGATCTGGCTATCGGTGACCTCCCCGAGCCTGCCGGTCGCCTTATCGGAGAAGAGCAGGTCGTCGGTGCGGCAACTCGCTTGATTGCCAATACAAATGACGAGGCACGCCAGCTCATTGGACTTTACGGAGCAAATCCAACTCGGGTGGATGTCGTGCATCCGGGAGTCGATCTTGAACTGTTCTCGCCAGGCAACCAGGAAGAATCGCGGGCTCGACTCGGTGTGCAAGCAAAGGCCAAGGTGCTGCTCTTCGTCGGACGCATCCAGCCTTTGAAGGCTCCCGACGTGCTGCTTCGTGCCGCTGCAGCGATGCTGGCAGCCGACCCAGCACTTCGATCGCGACTGCTGATCGTCATCGCCGGCGGTCCTTCAGGATCTGGTCTGGACCGACCCACAGCGCTGCTCGATTTGGCAAACGAGCTCAACATCAGCGATCTGGTTCGATTCGAGCCGCCAACGGATCGCGCGACCCTTGCTGACTGGTATCGCGCCGCCGACCTCACTGTCGTGCCTTCGTATTCGGAGTCATTCGGACTCGTCGCGATCGAATCTCAGGCATGCGGCACTCCCGTAGTTGCTGCAGCGGTGGGTGGGCTTCGCACCTCGGTGTCCGACGGTTCCAGCGGCGTTCTGATCACCGGGCACAATGCCGATGAATACGCGAGAGTGCTGTCCGAACTGCTCACAGATCCCAAGACGATGGCTGAATTTCGTGCGAGCAGCCGTGTCCACGCCTCTCGGTTCGGCTGGGAGTCCACCGCGAGTGGACTCATCACTTCCTACACACGAGCGATGGAAGAGTTCGAGCTTCAGGCAACGCGCGTCGCACAGTGAGCACACCGCAGTCGGTCGCTGGAGTCATTCGTGCGTATCTGAACGCGAATGAGATCGAGTTCGAAGAGATCGCTGGACCGACCCTTGTCGTCACTTTGCCTGGAGTCAAGAAGCTCAAGACGAATGTCGCTTTGACGATTGGCCAGCACTCAGTGACGGTCAGCGCCTTCGTCGCACGGTGCCCTGAGGAGAACTTCGCCGGAGTTCACGAATGGTTGCTCGAGCGCAACCGACGGATGTATGGCGTGGCATTCTCGATCGATCACTTCGGCGACATCTACCTCACAGGCCGTGTCTCACTGCGCTCCATCGACGATGAAGAAGTGGATCGGCTTCTCGGTGCGGTTCTGGAATATTCCGACGAATCCTTCAACCCAATTTTGGAAATGGGCTTTCTTGGTGCCATGCAGCGCGAATGGGATTGGCGCATCTCTCGTGGCGAGTCCACGATCAACCTCGAAGCTTTCCGGCACCTGCTCGAACATCCCGATGCGTGAAGTGCGCCGGGAGACCGGCAAAATGCTGCCATGACCATGGGCCAAGCTCCGTACACCCTCATTCTGCTTCGCCACGGCGAGAGCGAATGGAATGCGAAGAATCTGTTCACCGGCTGGGTGGACGTGGATCTCAACGAGAAGGGCCTTGGCGAGGCAGTCCGAAGCGGCGAGATGTTGCGCGACGCCGGCCTTCTCCCCGACCTCGTCTACACCTCGCTCCTGAAGCGAGCTATCAAGACCTCACAGATTGCCTTGGATGTGTGCGATCGACATTGGATTCCGGTCTTTCGCAACTGGCGACTGAACGAACGTCACTACGGAGCGCTGCAAGGCAAGGACAAGGCGCAGACACTCGAGCAATACGGCGAAGACCAGTTCATGCTCTGGCGTCGTTCCTATGACACGCCACCGCCACCCATAGATGCCGGCAGTGAGTTCGCACAGACTTATGACACTCGCTACTCAACTCTGCCGCCAGAAGCGCGACCCGCAACTGAATGTCTCGCTGACGTCGTCACTCGACTAGTGCCGTATTGGCAGGATGTCATCGTCCAAGAGGGACTGCGCAGCGGGCGAACCGTGCTGGTTGCCGCCCATGGCAATTCATTGCGCGCACTCGTCAAGCATTTGGACGGCATTTCAGATGCTGACATCGCCAGTCTCAACATTCCAACTGGAATTCCCTTGGTGTATCGCCTGGATGAAGATCTCAAACCACTGAAAACCGGCGGCGACTACTTGGATCCTGAGGCTGCGGCCACCGCTGCCGCTGCAGTTGCAGCGCAAGGTAAGAAGTAGCTACCAGCGGTTGGCAAACAACTCGATGATGCGTGGCCGTACGTCAAAGAGATAAACGAGTGAGGCCACCAGCCCGGCGATACCGAAGATCGATAGTGGGTCTTGCACGACGAGGCCAGCCAGCGCAGAAACCCCCGTAAGAATGAGCCACAGCAACTTGCTCTGTCGGCTCACGGCTGTGAATGCTTGGGCGGGTCGCCTAATGCAGTCGATGAATGCAAATACTTTGATGATGAGAAATAGGACCCACAAGACGATCAGCACGAGATTCTGCACCTGATAGAACATCGGCTCAAGGTAACTGATGCGCGTCGCAATGCCGCTATGGGATCAGCGGAGAGTTCACCATCCTGTTGGAGCTGGATCTTCAACAGCCGAAATGAGCTCGCCATTGTGCTCGACAAGCAGCGCAGCATTCGGAGCTACATTTCTCTTGAGCACCGCCAGCGCGATGCTGCCACTTTCAAAATGACGAGCGGCGGTGCCAATCCATCCCACTGTCTTCTCGCCTGCTGAGATCACGTCCCCATGAGCAGGCAATTCTTCAGAAGAGCCATCCAGGTGAATGAGCGCCAGTCGACGCGGTGGCTGGCCAAGGTTGTAGACCTTGGCAACCGTCTCCTGCCCCCGATAGCAACCCTTGTTCATATGCACGGCGGATCCGAGCCAATCGACCTCATTTGGAATCGTTCGATGGTCAGTTTCGGCATTCATGCGAGGCATGCCAGCCGCCACTCGAAGGGCCTCCAGTGCCCAGGTGCCGGCTTGAGGCGCAGCACTCAAACGCTCCGCAAGTTCCTGTCGCTCAAGCACGACTTCACGTCCGGCCAAGCCGCGCTGCGCAAAGTGCTCAGGAACGAGCCAGGAGGGGTGCCGTGGGTCAGTTGAATGCCTTGGCTCGTACACCACCGCGTGACTTTCGCTGACATCTGCTAAGTCAACTCGAAGCATGAAGCGCATCGAATCCAAGTAGGTCAGCAGGCCTGCTGCCTGCCCAGGTTGAGTGATGATCCAGGTGGTCAGGCCGTCGTCAACCAAATGCATCTCATATTCAACGTGCCCATTTGGGCTCAGAATGAGTGCAAGCGCACTCTGTCCCGCAGGGAGGCTGTTGACGAGTTGCGTGGTGAGGTCATTGAGCCAGGTGAGCCGATCAACACCGGTAACCGTCAGCACTCCGCGATTGCTGAGGTCAACTATGCCGATGCCCTGGAGCAACTGGCGTTGCTCTCCGAACGGATCGCCGTAGTGCCAGGCGATTCCCTGATCCACGATGCTTTCTGGCGGCAAGATCGACATCAGCGACTCCGCAGCAAGTCCTCGCCAAGCACACCGAAGCAGGATTCGCACTCGCCATGTATGGCCATATGCGAGATGTCGGTGACAAAGGCGTGATCGGAACGCAACTGCTCGACGAAGATCTTCGCAATCTCACCCGGAGCGCTCGAGACTCGTCCACAGGTATCGCATACCAAATGGATGTGCAGTTCATCGTCAACAGCGTGATAGGTCGGTGCGCCATGGCCAATATGAGCGTGCGTCACCAAGCCGACATCTTCCAGGACTTCCAGGGTCCGGTACACCGTCGAAAGATTCACTCCCGATGCCGTGCGCTGGACCTCGACCAAGATTTCTTCAGGAGTGCCATGGCGCAGGCGTTCTACGGCCTCAAGCACCAATTGGCGCTGGGGGGTGATGCGGAATCCATGTTCGCGCAGGCGTTGATCCCAGTCGCTGTTCACAGACTCTCCTCAATCGGGTGCAAGGTTGCCGCGAGGTGATTGCTCGACGGTTGACCCATTGCCGACATGTCAAAGGTCCAGAGTAAGCGTCCGTCAACCAGCCCGTAGAGCCGATGCCCTTCGACATACTCCTTCGCGCTTTCCGTGCGGGCAACCAGATCAGTGCGCAACTCTGCTCGAGCGCCGGTGATCTGGGCCTGCTCGATGCCGGTCACCTCAATTTTTCCGTACCAAATCTCCGAATAGCCAGTCGAATGGGAAAGCTGCATTTCTACGGTGTTACCCGGCCCAGGCCGAAGGAAGCCTGACTCCGCCGCCAGTGGCTTCACCCGATTGCCGTCCTCATCCAACAGCCAGCTGCGCGAGGTATAGGTGAGGAAGGGTCGCCCGTCTGTGCTGAATGCGAGTTCCTGCCCGAATCGGAAATCTTCGATCGTGGGGTACTGACCGGTGCCAACACCAACCCAACGCCCAATCAGCCAGGACAGCGCAGACAGTTCTGTCGGGTAGGCGCTTGCTCCCACCGAGCTCAGCTCTGACTCATGAACAGACGAAAGGCGCCACGCCACAAGCCGACACCAAGAAGCGCGAGAGCGACGACGACGGCACCTGTGTAGACGATTTCAAGCATGTACGGAAGCCTACCTTCCATGACTGCGAATTCCTTGAGACCTTTGGTCGTCAAAGTTGTAGCTGGTATTGACGATCCTGAGCGCTGCGCGCAAGCGTTCAATGTTGCTGCGATCGCTGCAGCTTCCGGTTCACGCGTAAGTCTTTGGCTCGCTGGCGAAGCCGCTTGGCTTGCCTTGCCAGGAAAGGCTGCAGAGTTCAGCCTGCCTCACGCTGCACCGCTAGAAGATCTTCTTGCGGCAATCATTGCCACTGGATCAGTGACCTTGTGCTCTCAGTGCGCACAGCGCCGCAACATTGCTTCGGAAGATGTCCTTGCCGGTATTCGCATTGCTGGCGCAGCGAGTTTCGTCGAAGAGATTCTCACGACTGGCTCGCAGGCGCTGGTCTACTGACTCAGACTGCTACTGGTCGCTCGAAGATCCGGCGGCCGATCAAGTACATCTCGCAGCCCAGACAGAAGGCGAAGGCCGCATTCAAGAATGCCGCCCCCAAGGCCATGGCTACGGCCACGTAAGCGATCACGGTTACGCCAGTGATGAGGCCAAGCAACGCGACCGCAGTGAAGATGAAGCCCACGAGCGCGGCAAAGCGCGGCGGTGCCGCGTCTTCGAATTCAGTTACCGGGTCCAAACGCGGCTGCACAAAGGCACGAAAGAACATGCCGTAGGGCTGGGCGCGCAAGCCAACAAATGCGCCCAAGCCGAACACTGCAGCTTGAACCACGAGCAAAGTTGCACCGACAGGCGAATCCAAGGTAACCAATATGACCGCGAGCACCACGGTGGTGACAGCAGCGGCAAAGCGGGGGCCGCGCACATCAACTTCGACGCGCGGATCGCAATCAACAGGCTGAGACATGGTGTGAGGCTAATCCCCTCTAAGAGTTGGAACAAGGTCGCCAACGGTCATTGCAAGTGCCAAGCGCGTGCGAGTCATTTGCAGGTTATGACTGGATGACTTGGCCGAGTGCAGCGATCACGTCGGCTTTGCGAGGCAGCCCGACTGCCCTCTTGGAGATGACACCGCGCGAATCAAGCACGAGCACTGTCGGAGTGCGACGGACATCGAGTTTGCGAACGAGATCCAGATGGGCCTCGGCGTCAATCTCTATATGCACGGTTCCCGAGACCATGTTGGCGACTTCATCCAGAATGCGTCGAGTGGCACGGCAAGGCTGACAAAAGGCAGTTGAGAACTGCACGAGGGTTGCTTCCGAGCCCAGTTCGGCGCCCAAGAGGTCGGATGTCAACTGCTCACCCCCGTGCTCGGCAGCCGAGGCCGTGGTGACATCGACTTCAGGATCGTCGTCAGCCACCGGGATGGGTGCCTGCGTCGAGGGCGCGACTGATTTCATCTGACCGTCGGTCTGCCGACGCCACAGGCCAAAAGCGCTCGCCGCGATCAGCACAACAAGAATGAGGACTACTCCGCGCATCGCGCTAACCCCCATCTCGCTAACTCGTCGATCGTTTCCAGATCCATGGCTGCCTCAGCATGTCCGAAGCCATCCAGGACCCAGAGCTCAGTATCGGCATTGCCACCTTCAAGCGCCGCCCGATGAAGGGCTTTGGGGTGCTCCAAGGGGAAATACCTGTCTGCGGTTCCGTGAATGACCAACAGAGGCGTGGCTCCGAGCATTCCCGCGGCTGCCACGGGTTCAATGGGACCGTCCACTGGCCATTTCTCTGGCGCAACGCGCGTGCCCTTGGCGTGCAACACCCGGCGCCCCGTAGGCGTCTCGATGAGCCAATGGACCAATCGCATCACCCGAGTGCCGCGGTAGTACCAAAAGGCCGGGCCGCTGACGGCAATGACCACGTCAGGGGGGCTGAAGACGTCAGGATCGCCGTCGGAGGCTTGAGCCGGGCTGATCGCCAGCCCCGCCTGCCGGATCGCCACTGCGGCTCCCAGGGAGAAGCCAACGGTGACGACCTTGGCATAGCCCAAGTCCCGGGCCCAGCGAACAGCCGCGTCAACATCCAGGACTTCGAGCCGCCCAACGGTCGATTGCCCCTGTGAAGCCCCGTGCCCCCGCAAGTCAACGGTGATGACGTCCCCGAAGCCGGCCAAGCGCTCGACAATGGCCTGGACCTGCTCATCGAGCCCACTGCCATTGAATCCATGGACGACGACAAACGCCGCTCCCCCTGCCCCGTAGAGCTGCCTAACTGTGAGCTCGACCCCGTCTGTGGCGACCAGCGTGGTTTGACGGACTGGTCTCATGGGACCATTGTCGCTCTAGTCACAGGCGCGTAAGGCCTAGGAGGTGCAGCAGATGCGAATCGTGCTGCTCACCCGTGCCCTCGAATCCTCCGCCGAAGTCCTCCCGGCACTGATGCTGCTCACTCACCAAGTGCGCACCCTGCCGGCCGAACCCACAGCCCTGCTGAACGCCCCCGAATGCGACGTTCTGCTCGTCGACGGTCGGCGCGATCTCCCGGCGGTTCGTGGTCTGACTCGTCTCTTGCAGCAGACGGGCGTGCAGGCCCCACTTGTTCTCGTCACAACTGAAGGCGGCCTCGCCGCCGTTCAATGGGATTGGGGCATGGACGAGGTGCTCCTTGACACCGCCTCGCCAGCAGAAGTCGAAGCACGCTTGCGACTTGCTGCTTCCCGTCGGACTCCAGAAATCGATCCGAATTCTGCAAGCTCCGAAGAGATCCGCAGCGGCGAGCTCATGATTGACGAAGGCACGTATACCGCGAAACTGCGTGGACGTGCACTTGATCTGACCTTCAAGGAATTCGAGCTTCTGAAGTTTCTGGCTCAACATCCAGGCCGAGTCTTCACGCGAGCTTTGCTGCTGCAGGAGGTTTGGGGCTACGACTACTTCGGTGGTACTCGCACCGTTGACGTCCATGTTCGTCGGCTGCGCGCCAAGCTCGGCATCGAGAACGAGGCTCTGATCGGAACAGTGCGCAACGTCGGCTATCGATTCGTGCCACAGCATCTTGACAATGCCTCGATGGCCGTGCTTGAAGAAGAGATCCTCGAAGTCAGGCTGCAGTAGGCGTGAAGGGCCTGGAAATCACCACTCGGCTTGACCAGCCGCAGATCGACCTCGCAGTCGCGCTTATTGAAAAGGTCACAGACTTTGATGGCCTGTCGCCGGTCTCCGAGCATGTGCTCCTTCACCTTCGCAACGGCGGCGATGACAAAGGTCGCCATTTCCTGCTTTGGCAGCAGGAGGAACTCGTGGGTTATGCGCATCTGGACATCACTGATGAAGTCGAAGGTCCAAGCGCTGAAATCGCCGTCGCTCCCCAGGCGCGCAATGAGGAGTTAGGCCGCGAACTCATCACGGAGATTCTGGCCGCAACTCCGAAGGGCAAGCTTCGGTTGTGGGCCCATGGCGAGCAGGCCGATGCTGGCAAATGGGCCATCAGTCTTGGCTTTCGGCATTTGCGCACTCTGTGGCAGATGCGGCGCTCACTGCTGGCCCCTCTTCCCCAAGCCGTATTCCCAGACGACGTCATCCTGCGCACCTTCATTCCTGGTGTTGATGACGAGGAGTGGGTCAAGGTCAACTCTCTGGCCTTCGCCGGCCATATGGAGCAAGGCGACTGGACCATTGAAGATCTGCATCGACGCATGGCCGAGCCGTGGTTTTCAGTGCCCGGATTTCTGATCGCGGCCGACAAGGCTTCTGGCCGAATGCTCGGCTTTCACTGGACCAAAGTGCATGGATCCATCGAATCTGACCACCATGGCCACGTGCACGACGCCATCGGCGAGGTCTACGTCGTCGGTGTTGATCCCACCCTGCAGGGCAAGGGCCTGGGACGCGCCCTCACTCTGGCTGGACTGCATCACATGCGCTCGCGCGGACTTGTGCAGAGCATGCTTTACGTCGACGCAACAAACGAAGCCGCTATCACTCTTTACGAGAATATGGGCTTCGCGCACTGGGATGTCGACGTCATGTACCGCTACCAATCGGACATCTAATGCCTACGGCTTGTTCATCTTCTTATGGAACTATGCCGTCGTGACAAGTTCATCCGAGACTTTGCCCGTCGAGCGCTTTCTTGATCGCGAGCTCTCTTGGCTCTCATTCAATCAACGAGTGCTCGAACTTGCCGAAGACCAGAATCTGCCGATCTTGGAGCGAGCGAAGTTTCTTGCAATCTTCGCGAGCAACCTCGACGAGTTCTTCATGGTGCGCGTTGCCGGCCTGAAGCGACGCATCGCCACCGGCATCGCGGTTCGCTCGGCAAGTGGCAAGAACCCGAAGGAAGTTCTCGAATCGATCTGGAATCGAGCACATTCACTTCAACGTGAACACGCACAGGTTTTCCAAGGAGAGGTACTCCCCGGCCTAGCCGCCAACGGCATTGAATTGCTGCGCTACGAGCAACTGACTCAAAGTGAACGATCCTCGCTCGACGAGTTCTTCCACGCTCAGGTGTTTCCCGTGCTCACTCCCCTCGCGGTTGATCCCTCGCATCCCTTTCCCTACATCAGCGGGCTTTCGCTCAATCTCGCAGTCGTTGTGCGCAATCCGATTACTGGCAACGAACTCTTCGCACGTGTGAAGGTGCCACCTTCTCTGCCGCGCTTTGTTCCGCTGGGCTCCCAACGCTTTGTTCCGTTGGAAGATGTCATCGCCTCGCGCTTGAGCGAACTCTTCCCAGGCATGCAGGTTCTGCAACACCACAGCTTCCGCGTCACACGAAATGAGGATGTTGAGGTAGAAGAAGACGACGCCGAGAACCTTCTGCTCGCGCTCGAACGTGAACTAATGCGACGTCGATTCGGTCCCCCAGTGCGCCTGGAGGTCGAAGCTTCCATTGATCCGTACGTGCTCGAACTGCTTACCAGCGAACTGGACATCACCGAAAGTGAGGTCTTCCGAATCCCAGGGCCCCTTGATCTAACTGGGCTTTGGGCGTTCGCCGGGCTTGATCGTCCCGATCTCAAGCAGGCGGTGTACGTCTCGCACACTTCGCGCTCCCTGTCTGAGGTCGAGACCTCGAAAGCACCCGACATCTTTGCAGTCGTTCGTGAGCGCGATGTTCTGCTGCATCATCCATACGACTCGTTCAGCACAAGCGTGCAACTCTTCTTGGAACAGGCTGCCATCGATCCGCATGTATTGGCGATCAAGCAGACCCTGTACCGCACTTCGGGTGATTCACCCATCATCGACGCGTTGATCACGGCTGCCGAGAATGGTAAGCAGGTACTCGCAATCGTCGAGATCAAGGCTCGCTTCGATGAACAGAACAACATCGACTGGAGCCGCAAACTTGAAGAGGCCGGAGTGCACGTGGTCTACGGACTCGTCGGACTCAAGACGCACTGCAAGGCCTCGATGGTCGTCCGAAATGACGGCGACCAATTGCGTCGTTACTGCCATCTGGGCACAGGCAATTACCACCCCAAGACAGCTCGACTCTACGAGGACATGGGACTGCTGACCTGCTCCGCAGAGGTGGGTGAGGACGTTGGCAATCTGTTCAACGTGCTCTCGGGGTATTCCATGAACACCGAATATGCGCGACTGCTCGTTGCCCCGCATTCAGTGCGCATCGGCTTGGTCGAACGCATCGAGCGCGAGATCGACAACCATGAAGCCGGCATGGCTTCTGGCATTCGCTTCAAGTGCAACGCCCTTGTGGACGAGCCGGTGATCGATGCGCTCTACCGGGCTTCGCAAGCCGGCGTCCCTATCGATGTGTGGGTTCGCGGAATCTGTGCTCTGCGACCGGGGGTGCCCGGACTCAGCGAAACCATCCGCGTTGTCAGCATTCTGGGACGCTTCCTTGAGCATTCGCGGGCGTACTGCTTTGAGAATGCTGGCAATCGCGAGGTGTGGATTGGGTCCGCAGACATGATGCATCGCAATCTGGATCGACGCGTCGAGACCTTGGTCCGACTTGTCGATACAACCCAGATTGCGTGGGTCAATGAGCTCTTCGACATGGCGATGGGTGGGGACTTCTGCGTCTGGAACCTCTCTGTTGAAGGGGTCTGGACGCGCAAGGTCCACGCCGAAGACGGCAGCCTTCTGCCTGATTATCAGGAGACATTGATGGCGCGCACACGTCATTCAGGTTTGTCGTGAGCGCACCCACGAGCCATCGCGAGATTGAACGCAAGTTCCGAGTCCACGCGATGTTTGTCTGGCCGGATCTTTCTTCGGTCGTTGATCAAATCGAAACGCATCCCACTGTTGCAATGACCGCCGTCTACCACGACACAGTGGATCTCACTTTGTTTCGTTGGCAGGTGACTCTGCGCCGACGCGAGGGCGGCGCCGACCAGGGATGGCATCTGAAGTTGCCGGTATTCGGCGAAGGCGACTGGGTGCGCGATGAATTGCAGACGCCGCTGGACTCCGGAGCCATTGGGCATGTTCCCGCTGAACTCGCTGACATCATCAGCCCTCTCGTCCGCGCGCAGGAATTGCAGCCAGTAGTAGAACTGCGCACCCAGCGCACTGCGCACATTGTCAGCAGTGCCGACGCAACCGCGCTCGTAGAGATCGTCGATGACACGGTCACAGTGGTTGATCAAGCCGGCACCCCACTGGCAATTTTTCGTGAGCTCGAGATTGAACTGCTCGACAACGACAATCCAGCAGCTCTTGAAGCCATGGATCGTCTGAGTTCAGCACTCCTGGTCGCTGGCGCCGTTCCTGGAACGATGAGCAAGGCCGCTGCGGCGCTGGGACCTCGGGCCTCCGCGCCTGCCGATGTGCCAGAACTGCCTATGCCTCCGCGAACTGGCATCGCGGCCGATGCCATCCGTTCCACCATTGCAGGTCACGTGCGAAATCTGATCTTTGCCGATGTCGCCGTACGACGCGAACTTCCCGATGCCGTGCATCAGGTGCGCGTCGCCGGCCGGCGCCTTCGCAGCATCCTGCGCACCTTCGATCCCTTGCTTGAACATGAGTGGGCAGTTGCTCTTGAAGACGAACTGGCCTGGCTCGCAACTGAAATGGGCATCATCCGCGACAGTGAAGTGCTAGAGGCACGACTCATCGCGCACAGTTCACTTCTGCCCGAGCCTCAATCGGAACTGGCCGTCACGGCCGTGCGGACTGCTCTTGACCGACGGCTGGACGGCGCTCGGTCAGGCGCAATGGCTGCCTTGCGCAGTGACCGGCACGCTCATCTCATCGAGGATCTCGTCGAAGCCGCGCGGACTCCACGAATCCTGGATGAGGCGTACCAAGCCTGCGAGGAAGTGCTGCCGCCACTGGTCGAAAAGGCCTGGAAATCTTTGGCGAAATCCTGCAAGCGCCTTGAACTCCAAGGGCCGCCTGGCGAGTGGCACCGCGCGCGGATCAAAGCCAAGCGCGCACGCTATGCCCTCGATGCGGTGCTCCCCGTGTTCCCCAGCGGCGACAGGCGCCGCTTTTCAAAAGCGCTCGCCGAGATTACTGAACTGCTCGGTGATCATCAGGATGCATTCGTCGCACAGCACTTCCTTCAGGAACTCGCTCAGAGTTCTGAGACAGACGGACAGACCGGCTTTGCGCTTGGACTGTTGCACGCACTTGAAGTGGAAGCTGAATACGAGGGTCGCTTGAAGTTTGCTGAGGCATGGAGCGGCGCCAAGAAGGCCGCTCGAGATTCTGGCCTCGTATGAGTTCCAGCGACGAGGAAAGCCAGGCCCCAGTTCGCGCTGCAGGAGTGGTGCTACTGCGCGGGGTGCAGGGTCGATACGAGACCTTGATTGTTCATCGCCCCCATCGCAGCGATTGGTCACTGCCCAAGGGCAAGATCGACATTGGCGAGCACGTCATCGCAGCTGCCATTCGCGAATGCGACGAGGAGACCGGAGTGCAAGCAGTGCTCGGGCCTCGACTGCCGACTCAGGAATACCAAGCACTTGGCGTACCCAAGATGGTCGACTATTGGGCCGCCCGGGTTGAAAGCGAAGAGGAGTTCCTGCCCGACGATGAGGTAGACGAGATTCGCTGGATGCCAGTTGCGCAAGCAAGGCAATTACTCTCCTACGAGCACGACGCTTATCTGGTCGAGCAAGCAGCAACCTTGCCGGTGACCGTTCCGCTGATTATTCTGCGGCATGCACAAGCGGCTAAGAGAGCTGACTTCAAGGGCAAGAACGACCATCAACGGCCGGTAAGCGGCAAGGGCCGCAGTCAGGCCAAGGCATTGGTTCCACTGCTGGACGCTTACGGAGTGATTGCCGTGCATTCCTCAGATTCCGAGCGATGCATGCAAAGCGTGAAGAAGTTCGCCAAATACGCGCAGGTTCCCGTCATCTCCGAATCGGCGCTGAGCGAAGAGAACTTTGAATCCAATCCCAAGAAGACGGCTGCCCGAATGCGCGATCTTGTGAGTCAGCATCACGCCATGGTGATTTGCTCACATCGTCCAGTGCTGCCAACGATTTTGGAGACCATTGCCGAGGCGATGGGCGAGGATGCGAGCCGACCGGCATGGGATCCGAAAATGCAACCAGGAGCATTCATCGTGTTGCATCGTGCCTTCGCACCTGACGGCACTCCGCGCTTGGTGAGTATCGAAAGGCACGAACTCAACGAGTAGCGGCGCGCTATGCCAGCACGACTCGCACCGTCACTTTTTGCGCTTTGCGTCCCTGATTCAGCTGCACGACGCAAGTACCCGCTGCCTTCATTCGCACTCGGACACCCACCACCATGCACACTCGAGGAGTGCGAACGATGACCCTGGAGACTGATTCGAAATCAACACCAATCCAGGACGCCAAGGTTTGTATTGGGACTCGCGCGCCGACCACACTTCGGCCACCACTGACCTTGACAGGCAGGCTTGCCACTGTCGGCAGCCCCTGGCCAAAGCCATTGCTGCCTTGGACTGTGAATGAGACTTCTTGACCCGGAGTCAGCTGAGTGAACGCACAAGTCGAGGCCATTGTCATGCAGCTTTGCCCACTGGGTTGCGCCGTCACTTTCCACTTTGTCGAGGCAATGCCGGCGCTCACCGGTGGAATCCACGAGACATCAACTCGCCCTTGAGAGGAACGGACCACCACACCAGTTGCTGCCGTAGGGGCCGCTACTGGTACATCGAACTGGGACTGCAGCCAAGGCAGAAATGTGGTCAGCCGTGTGTACAAGCCCGGATAGCCGGCTTTCGCGCACTCCGTTCCGAAGCTGACTACACCTGCAAGGGTTGGCACTGGTAAAGCCACGACCAGAGGGCCACCACTATCGCCTTGGCAGGCATCGATTGCTCCAGTAGGCGAACCAGCACACACATCCTGCAGGGGTACCACATCAGGTCCGTACTGACCGCAGGGGTCATTTGGCCCAGCGAGGACCAAAACATCTGCTCGCATCAGTTGATCAGTGGTGGTGGAGCCAGTGGGGTTTGTCACGCCCCAGCCAGAGACCACCGCGTTTGCGCCACTTGCCGGCCAAGATCGCGCATCCAGGCCAAAGGGCAGCGCGAGCAATTGCAGACTCCCAGTGAGGTCGATCGGCCGAACAAGGGTGATCAAACCGATGTCATTGTCGAATGTGTCGAGCCTGAATTCAGGATGCGGCGTGATGGATGCCACCGGCAATTCCGTCGACGGTGATCTCCCACTTGTCTTTGAAATGCCAGCCCAGACGCGGATATCGCTTGCTGCGTAGCCATTGAGGCAGTGGGCGGCGGTGATGATCGTCGTGGTACTAACCAGACTGCCGGAGCACTGCATCGAATTACGGATGATGATCAGAACTTGCCAGGGCGATTGATCAATGGTGCTTGTACTTCCTCCGATAATCCACGGAAATGCCTGCGGGGCTGCAGTAGAAATCGACGGAACGAAACACATCGCGATCGCTGCCACGATGGCAACGAACCGTGATTTCATCGTGCTGCCTGGATGCCCTTACCCAGAACGACGATGTCACCATCGCTCACGGTGTACAGACTCCGATCCCGCTCCATGTCGACGCCAATCTGGGCGCCGTCGGGGATGATGACGTTCTTATCAAGGATGGCTCGGCGCACGACAGCATTGCGTCCGATTCGCACACCTGGCATCAAGACGCTGCCTTCGACGTAGGCGCCGGATTCGACCGACACATTTGAGGAGATGACCGAGGTGCGAACGTGAGCGCCCGAGATGATCGTGCCCGCCCCAATCATCGATTCGTGAGCATTTCCACCCTCGACAAATTTTGCTGGCGGTAGCGGAGGCAGATGAGAGAGGATCGGCCACCTTCGGTTATACAGATTGAAAATTGGGTGAACTGAGACCAGATCCATGTGCGCGTCGTGGTAACTGTCGAGAGTTCCGACATCGCGCCAATAGCCCCTATCGCGGTCCGTTGCACCGGGCACCAGATTCGTCGCAAAGTCGTATACGCGCGCTTCACCGCGGGCTGTAAGCATCGGAATGATGTTTCCACCCATGTCATGTAGCGATGCCGGATCAGCGGCATCTTCACGGAGCACGTCAATCAGAGCTGCCGTAGTGAAAACGTAATTGCCCATCGACACGTAGCAGGATTCATCGTCGCCCGGAATTGTTGGCGGATTTGCTGGCTTTTCGAGGAACTCGCTAATGGTGTGACCATCAGCAGCGGTCTGGATGACACCAAACTCGTGAGCCTCTGACTTCGCCATTCTGATGCCAGCAACCGTCACTGAGGCGCCTGAATCAATGTGTGCATGAATCATCTGCATCGGATCCATGCGATAGACGTGGTCAGCGCCAAAGACCACCACATACTCAGGTGCTTCATCGTGCACCAGGTTCAGACTCTGGAAGATCGCGTCAGCGCTGCCGGTGTACCAGCGCGGGCCAAGCCGCTGCTGCGCCGGAACTGGCGTGACGTAATCGCCGAGCAAAGTCGGCATCCGCCAAGTTTGAGTCACGTGGCGATCCAGGGAGTGCGATTTGTATTGGGTTAGCACGCAAACGCGGCGAAGGCCGGCATTAATGAGATTTGAGAGGACAAAATCAATGAGCCGATAGGAGCCACCAAAAGGAACTGCGGGTTTGGCGCGGTCTCCGCTCAAGGGCATGAGTCGCTTGCCCTCACCGCCGGCGAGGACCATGGCTAGCACATGTGGTTCCGCGCTCATCCTTGAACCCTAGTGCCGAAATGCCCGCGCGAGCGGCTGCCATTCAAATGCCTATGCTCATCAGGTGCGCATTGGAATTCTCACTCGCGAATGGCCACCTGAGATCTACGGTGGCGCAGGCGTGCACGTCGATCAACTCGTCCACGAGCTCCGCAGATTGACCCCGGTGTATGTGCACTGCTTTGGCGGACATCGAGCAGATGCAACGGCACACCCGGTCCCCACTTCTCTGCACGGCGCCAACCAGGCCATCCAGACTCTGGGTGTTGACCTCGAAATGGCCATGGCCGTGGCCAATGTGGATCTCGTCCATTCGCACACCTGGTACACCAACCTCGCCGGCCACGTGGCATCACTGCTCTACGGCATTCCTCATGTGATCACGGCCCATTCCCTGGAGCCCATGCGGCCGTGGAAGGAAGAGCAACTCGGCGGGGGCTACCACGTCTCATCCTGGGTTGAGCGCTCCTCCTACGCCGAGGCAAAGGCCGTCATCGCCGTAAGCAATGGGATGCGAAATGACGTGCTGGCCTCATACCCCTTCGTTGACCCGGCGCGAGTGCACGTCGTGCACAACGGCATTGACACTTCGATCTACAAGCCGCAGAGCAGCGTTGCCAGCTTCGAGCGGCTAGGCATCGACCCCGAAAAGCCCTACCTGCTATTTGTCGGACGCATCACCCGGCAGAAGGGACTCGTGCATCTACTGCGGGCCGCCCAGCAGTTCGCCGGCGATATCCCTCTCGTCATGTGTGCGTCAGCAGCCGACACTGCTGAAATCGAGGTTGAAACCGCTGGAGCTGTCCGCGATTTGCGCGCGACCCGAGGAGCAGACAGCGTTATTTGGATTGAAAAGCAGGTTGATCGCGACACCCTGATCACCCTGTTTTCGAATGCTCTCGCTTTTCTTTGCCCGTCAATCTATGAACCACTCGGCATCGTCAATCTCGAAGCGATGGCCTGTGAGACAGCCGTGATCGCCAGCGATGTCGGCGGCATTCCAGAGGTCGTGGCAGATCAAGAAACCGGACTGCTCGTGCACTACGACGTCAATGACCCGGCGAGATTTGAACGAGAGTTTGCCGGCGCCGTGAACTCACTCATCGAGGATCCCGCGCGCGCAGCCATCATGGGCAAGGCCGGACGCGAACGAGCTGTGGCTCACTTCGGTTGGGATGCAATTGCCCAGCAAACAGTTGACGTCTATCAAGCCGCAATGGAGAGTTGACTTTCGTCTCTCGCCTACTGAAACACCACAGTGCGCTTGCCCGTCAGCATAATGCGATCTTCAGCGAACAGCCGCACAGCTCTGGCCAGCACCACTCGCTCTACATCTCGGCCAATCTCGGCCAAGTCGGTTGCCGTGTGCGCATGCGTGACTCTTTCGACGGCCTGCTCAATGATTGGACCCTCATCCAACTGCGCAGTGACGAAGTGCGCCGTGGCTCCAATGAGTTTCACTCCGCGGTCATGGGCCTGTTGGTAGGGACGAGCACCACGGAAGCCAGGCAGAAATGAGTGGTGAATGTTGATGATTCTTCCAGCCAATTCGGCACACAAGCTCTCACTGAGCACCTGCATGTATCGGGCCAGGACCACAACGTCGACTTCATGAGTTCTGGCAAGACTCAAGAGCACGGATTCTTGGCTCGTGCGCGTTTCGGGCGTCACCGGCAGATGGATGAATTCGATGCCATGTCGCTTGGCGATGTGTTCGCAGTCGGGATGGTTGGAGACGATAAGCGGGATATCGATCGGCAACTCGCCGATCTCATGGCGATACAGCAAATCGACCAAGCAATGATCGTGCTTGGACACCATGATCAACGCTCGGCGGCGATCAGTCTCATGCCTCAGTGAGAGTTCTGGATCAAAGCCAGCCACCTTGGCCAAGACGGCTGCTCGGACTTCGTCGATCTCGAGCGGGGATTCAAATTTGGTGCGCATGCTGAAGATGCCGGAATCCTCATCCGTGAATTGCGCCTGCTCCAAGATGTTGCCCTCCACCTCAAGCAGGGCACCCGTGATTGCATGCACGATGCCTGGACCATCCACACACCTGAACGTGAGGATGTAGTGCTTGATGTCGGTCACGCCATGCAATCTACGAGATGACTTGGAGCAGAGGTAGCGTGCCCCGGATGAACGCGATCAGGTCATGAGCGGGGTGGCGGTGGTCGGCGCCGGCATTGCCGGCGTACGAGCAGCCGAGTCCTTGCGCTCCTCTGGGTACTCGGGCCAAATCACACTGATCGGCGATGAAGCGCCGCTCTATCGACCATCGGTCTCCAAGGAAGCACTCTCCTTGGCTAGCACTGGAACTTTTCCGATGCCCATGAAGCAGAGCGAATCCGAATTCACCTGGAGTCTGGGGTCAACAGTTCAGAAGGTTGAACTCTTGCAGCAATTGTTGACGTATCAAGACTCTGCAGGCGCACTTCTCGAAATGCATTTTGACGGCCTGATCCTTGCCACAGGTTTGCGGCCGCGCTCACTTCCCATTCCGGGTCCAGCTTCCGGAAGGCATCTGCTCCGCACCTTGGCTCAAGCCGAAAATCTTGCGCAGCATCTCCAACCCGGTATTCGAGTAACCATTGTTGGCTCTGGTTTTGTCGGATGTGAGGTGGCAGCTGCTGCAATCACGCGCGGCTGCGAGGTCACGGTCATCTCACCAGAGCTGATCCCTCTGGCGTCTGCCGTCGGTGACACCATCGGCGAGATCGTCACTCAGCGCCACCTTGATTACGGCGTCCGGTTCATCCTTGGACAGACCGTTCGGGAGTACCGAGGAGACTCCACGATTCGTGAAGTCGTGCTTGAAGATGGTCAGGTGATTGGGACCGATCTCGTGCTGGAAGCTATCGGCTCGCAACCCAATGTTGAGTGGCTCGAAGGCCAAGGACTCGATACTTCCAATGGCGTCCTGGCCGATGGGCGGCTTCGAACCCTTGGCACCACAGCTGCCGTATTCGCCTGCGGGGACATCGCGCGTCACCCGAACGCCCTGTTCGGCCCAGCCGCGCGACGCGTTGAGCATTGGACCGTGGCTGGCGACACAGGCACCTATGCGGGCAAGGCCCTGCATAGTCTCCTGGATTCAGGCGGGATTGAACTTGCGCCCTTTGCTGTGGTGCCCTCATTCTGGTCTGATCAATATGACATGCAGATTCAATCCTTTGGCATCCCGCAACTCGCGAGCGACCACACAGTCATTGAGTTGAATGAGGATGGTTCCTGCATTATTGAATGCCGGGACTCGCAGGGGCTCGTGGCAGTGATCGGGATCAATCGAACCGCCGAATTGGCCAGATACCGAAAATCTCTGAGCTCGCGGCAGTAGAGCACGGGACTATTGTCGGAAAATGCGCAAGCTCACCGAACCGGCTCCGAGCGAAGGCATCACCTTCCCTACTGGCGGTGACGGACGGGTCAGTTCCCTGGCCACCGGGCGCGCGATTCTCGCTGACAGTGTGCGCGAAACTGACCCCTTGCTTGCAGCACGAATTGAGCACACTGACGATTGGCGTCATGGCTATCTGGGACCAATCAAGGATTCAGCGCTCGCCGCTGCGAAACATCCTGAGTCAGCAGTTGCGATGGCCGCAGCTGGACTCGCTTCAGCACACCGACGATTTCACTTCTCGCGAGATGGGCAACTTGGTTCGCTCGACACAGCGCTGAACTCGGCTGCGCAGCTCGGTACTGCCACTATCCGTGGCCGCGCTGCTGGAGAGACGGGCTTCTCGGTTCCATATGGCGGCCAACGCCTTTTCGATGGAGATCTGCGCCGGCAACTGGAACTCTGGGTTCAGGCGGGCATCGCGGAGCCAGAGTTTGCCGCCTCGTTGAATCTCTTGCTCGACAACCCTGACTGGCTTGATCTGTCCGATCTTGAAATCGCAGTACTGGGTGCAGGTGCCGAGATGGCGCCGACCAGATCACTGCTGCGCTGGGGTGCCACAGTGCATGCGGTCGACCTTCCGCAATCTGCCACGTGGAGTCGGTTGATCGCCATCGCTCGCGCAACCTCGGGAACTCTGCACATTCCCTTGGCACGACCTGAGGACGATCATGCGGTAGTTCACCCCGACGAAGATCACGTCATCGCTGAACTCGCCGGAGTAGACCTCCTTGTCGAAACACCCGAGATCGCTCAGTGGCTGGCCAGGAACGATGCCCCATTGATTCTGGGCTCTTACGCATATGCCGACGGGGCAAAGCACGTGCGGCTGAGCGTTGCCGTCGACGTCATCGTCGAAGCGCTGGGCAATGCCGGAAAGCCCATCCAACTCGCCTCGCTTTCATCCCCAACCGACGTCTATCTCGTTCCGAGCCAGGCCGTTTCGGAATCACAACGTCGGTGGCAAACACGGGGAGTCAACACAGTCTTGCAACTGCCGATGCGAATGGCTCGCAAATTCGAACCCAATTATTCAGCCGCCACCGCGCACATCGATGACTTTCATGGGCTCAACGACTCATTGATTGGGCAGCAAGGGCCGAACTACGTCTTGGCAAAGCACCTGCAACGCTGGCGATCACTCGTGGCTCGAGATCAGGGCAAAACTGTGTCGATCAACATTGCCCCGATGACCCGCACTCAGTCTGTGATCAAGAGTCGAGCACTCAAAGCCGGCTATCGCGGAGCAGCTCGATTCGGCATCGAGGTCTTTGAACCAGCGACATCTACTGCGTTGATGGCCGGATTGCTCGTCCACGACTTGCGCAATCCCAATAGTGCGTCGCAGCCAGCAACCCCACTCCGGCACCCACTGGAATTGCTTTCAAGCAATGCAATCCACAGTGGGCTCTGGCGCACTGCTTACGCGCCGCGTTCGGTACTGACTTTTGCAGCGATGCTCGGGCTGTTCGAATCTCGACAGTAGACACTCGATCCACTTTGCCCGGACGAGTCAACCGGCTATTCGATTGCGGTAACGACCTCTGTCTCGGCGATCAACTGACCGTCAGCGTCGTATACGTCAATGATTTCGTCCTCGACAACGAGGTTCCCATCGGCGTCCAAGATGTCGATCGTCTCGTCAACAAGGCTGCCTTCAACGCCTGTGGCAACGATCAAATCATCGACAACAGTGCCGAGCACCTCGTTGTCCACATCAAGTACGACCGAGACATCAATGTCTTCGCCGATTTCAATGCTGTCGGCGGAATCTGTGGCTGACATGATGGTGCCCTTCGCTCGGAATTGGCGGTATGTGGGCTCATGCTCCCAGTGAGAACGTGAACAGCATGCACCACCCCCGCAGGTAGAGTCGGCGAGTGCCCGCGCCAACTGATCGACTTCCACTGGGCCTGCAGCCCGGTGGGCTGGCTTTGCACATTGGCGTGCACAAGACCGGCACAACAGCCATCCAAGCGGCGCTCGCAAACAGCCGGCCGGTGCTGGACACATGGGGTGTTCGCTACCCGGGTGAGGGTCAGGCACATCGACTCATTGCATCCTCGGCGATGGGGCGGCGGCTGGGCTGGCGAGTTGGCGGATCAGCGGCCCCCGACCCGCACGCGTGGACCGACTTCGTGAAGGATGCCCATGCGTATCGGGGCATCACCGTGTGCTCAAGTGAGTTCTTTGCCGAATCCTCAACCGAGACAGCGCAAGGGATCGTTGACAAGATCGGCAAGGATCGGACCCACGTCATCATCACCCTGCGAAATCTCGGTCGCATCCTGCCCTCAGCTTGGCAGCAGATCCTCAAGTCGGGATACGAGACCGCATACATCCCTTGGCTTACACATGTGCTCACAGCAACTGATCTGGAACCGAAGGCAGAGACTTTCTGGATCCGCCATCGGCACGATGAGGTCGTTGAGCGATGGGCTCGCATCGCTGGGCCAGAACGAGTGACCGTGGTCGTCGTAGATGACGCAGAGCGGGACGGGATCTATCGAAACTTCGAGAATCTGCTCGGCCTGCCTGATGACACTCTGCTCAATCATCGAGATGCCGCACCGAATCGGTCGATGACCCTGGCCGAAGCCGAACTCCTACGACAACTCAACATCTCTCTGGGCGGCGGCAAGGGTTGGCGGCCATTTAGTGATCAGGTGCATGACGGGCTGATCAAGGCGATGATTGAACGCCGCATTCCAGGGTCCGATGAAACTCGAATGCAAACTCCTCAGTGGGCTCTTGACCGTGCCGCAGAACTGGCTCGCATCTACGTCGACGTCATCCGTGCGAGCGGAGTCAATGTTGTTGGTGATCTCGGGGTCTTGTCAGAGCATCTTCAAGGGCCTGAGGTGGTGGAAGAGGTGCCTCCGATCTCCATGCCCATCAGCGCTGCGATGACTGCGATGCTTGGCGCGCTCGATGGGTCTCGTCCATCAGCAGAACTCTCGACTTCCGCGCGCTTGAAGCGGCGAGTCAAGAAGTTGCAAACCGAATTGCGCGCAAAAGGCCGCCCGTGAGCAAGCGCGAACACCAATCAGCTCGTCGACTCCTCCACAGTCGTCGTCGTCACCACCGATGAAAGCTCATATCTGTTGCCGTAGATACTGAGCAGGGAGAGCATCATTGCTGTTACAGGCACAGCCAGGAAGGCGCCCGCTACCCCAAAGAGAGACGCGCCGAGAATCACCGATCCAAAGGCCACCGCCGGATTGACATTGACAGCCCGAGCGCTGATTTTCGGTTCGAAGGTCAGGTTCTCCACTTGTTGGTAGATGAGAGCCCACACAAGCACGATCACGCCATCCCATGGATTGTCACTTGCCAGACCAACAATCACCGGCAGCACTATTGCGATGTATGTACCGATCGTGGGTACAAACTGAGCCACGATTCCGGTCCACAATGCCAAGGGCAGCCAGTAGGGCAAGCCAATGACCGCGAAAACGATGCCTGAAGTAACGCTATTGATTGTCGCGAGCACAACGCGAGCGCCAACGTAGTTACCAGTCTTCTCAGCCGTGAGACTCCAGACGTTCTCCACAATCCCCTGGTACCGCGTGGGGAACAGTTGACACACCCAACGTTTGAGCCGAGGCATATCGGCCGAGAGGTAGAAGGTGAACAGCGCGAAGCTAAAGACACCGAACACGCTGCCCACCACTGAGCTCAGGAAGCCCAAGGCATTGACGCCCAGCTTGGTCGCAATTGACGTGATGTCGTTGGTGTCGATGTTGAAGGAGTTGAGAATGTCCTCACGCGTGATCGATTGCGAGAAGGTCTTGTTGACCCAAGCAAGCACTCCATCGATGAGATCCGGGAGCCGGTCTACGAACTGACTGAGCTGATCGATCAGAAGAGCGCCAAAGGTAACGATGAAGAGCACAACAGCAGCCATGAATCCGAGCATCACGATGATCGTGGCCAGCCCGCGTCGCATGTGAAGCGAAAGCCGATCAACCACGGGCGCCATCGCAATTGCAGCGAACCACGACATCAACACCGTAAAGATGACATTGCCGCCGTCTTCAAGGATGAAGGCGAACAGCAGACCCAAGGCGAGCACCCCCATGATGACAAAGCCGATGCGCCAGACATTGGAGTGCGAAAAGGTCACCTGAATCAGGCTGGGGGCTACCTGCTCGGCGTGGGAGATTGCAGCGTCCTGCTCCGCTTCAGAAATCTCGTCGTTTTCCACCACATGGCCCCCGAATCTTTGGATCGTCGCGTCCACTTATCGCCTGATTCAGCCTATGAGAGGGGAAGACCTCAAATCGCAAGACACGGAGCGCCGACAGCGGCAATATTCCTTGAACCTCAAAAGGCGCGTCGCCAAATAGGAGGATTTCATGACCACAGTGTTTGTTCGGGCAAAGGTTGAAGACTTCAATGCTTGGAAAGTTGCCTACGACTCCGGTGTTGAGATTCGCGATGCAGCAATCGGGAGTAGTCGGCATGCCTGATGTCAGGTTCGTTGAAAGCGTCTGAACCTCGATTGAAGTACCTGAGCCCGCCCAAGCTTTCACCAGATCTCGATGCGCTCATCTCGTGATCGCATGATCGGTGCATCGTCATCCAGGCCGAATGCCTGCTGAAAAGCATCGAGATTAGAGAATGGTCCGGCAACGCGGATCTCGCGTGGACTGTGCGGGTCGACCTGCGCGAGAGTTCGTTTCAACTCCTCGCTCATGTTGACTCGCCACAGGGTTGCATTGGCGAGAAAGAATCGTTGAGCAGGCGTGAGCCCATCGACATCTGGAGAATCAACGCTCACGCGTGCGTGCGCGCGTTGAGCAAGAGCAATGCCACCGAGATCAGCGATGTTCTCACCGAGTGTGAGCCGCCCATTGACATGGACATCGTCCACAATGATGTACTCGTCGAACTGGGCAACGAGGCGCTCGGCCAAGGCGGTGAAATGCTGTTGGTCATCCTCATGCCACCAGTCAACAAACTCTCCATTGGCATCAAAACGCCGACCCTGGTCGTCGAAGCCGTGCGTGATCTCATGTGCAATCACGGTGCCGATGCCGCCATAGTTCACCGCATCATCAGCGTCAGCATCGAACATCGGTGGTTGCAGGATTCCGGCGGGAAACACGATCTCGTTACGGCTGGGATGGAAGTAGGCATTGACGATATGCGGAGGCATCTCCCACTCGTTCTCATCAACCGGAGCCGCAAGTTTTGCAAGTTCACGATCAAGTTCAAATCGAGTCGCGTTCAGCCGATTCGCAGCGAATGAATGGCGATTGATCTCTAAACCAGACCAGTCGCGCCATTGATCCGGATAGCCAATCTTGACCCCGAAGGCGTCGAGCTTCACGAGGGCCTGAGCTCGAGTCTGCTCGGTCATCCAGGCGCGCGTCCGCAGCGACTGACGCATCTCCTCGACGATTTCGCGCACCATCTCGAGTGCTCGATCCTTGGCTGCTGGCGAAAATGTCTCGTCGACATAGCGCTGCCCAACCGCCTCGCCCATATCACTTCCGAGCGCTGCAATCACGCGCTTGTACCGCTCCTTGGGTTCCTTTTGACCTCCGACGCGACGGCCGTAGAACTCGAAGGCCTCATCCTCTATCCGAGTTGGCAGGGCGCTCGCGCATGCACTGACCACCCGAAACTTGATGTATGCGCGCAGAATTGACAGTTCGGTGTCAGCGAGGATGGCGTGGAGTTGCTGCAGGTAGTCGGTGTTCGCCACATTCACTGTGTTGGCGCCAACCGCTCCAACAGCGATCAAGTATTCGCGTAGTTGCAGATTGGGAGCGAGCGCGGCCAGCGCATCGATGGTGAAACGGTTGAGCGTGCGATCCAGATCGCGACGCTCCTCGGCCCTCATATTTCGCTCAGCAAGGCGCGTCTCAAACTCAAGAATGGCGGGTGCCAAGCCCGCCGCGTCCTGCTCAGAAGTGCCGATGTTCACCAACTGAGCGCGTACGTGTTCGACATACGCCACTCGTAATCCCGTTGCTGCTTCACTGTCAGCGAAGTAGGACTCCCGCTCCGGCAGACCTAGACCTGAAGGTACGAGCCAGAGCAGATTCTGTGTCGAATCATCGTGGTCGACGTCCACTGCCCACATGAACAAGGCAGCAACGCCAAAGTTATGAAGGCGCGGCAGGAAGTCCAGCAGGAGCTGGTGGGTGGATAGCAGTTCGATCTCATCGAGCAAGGGCTGGATGGCAGAAATACCTGCGCGTTCGATCGCATCGGTATCCATCCCTGAAACGAAGTAGTCGCCGAGCTTGCGATCCAGTTCGTTGGCCGGACTATCCGAAGCCTTCTGCAAGAGCTCGTGGATCAGCGTTTCATTGCGCGTTTGTACTTCTTCGAATGCGCCCCAAGCACCAAAGCCCGCGGGGATGGGATTGGCCTCAAGCCAACCGCCGTTCGCGAAGCGATAGAAATTCACGCCCGGATTGACGGATGGATCGCGGTCCACATCATGCAGCGCCATTGCACTCTCCTTTTGTCTGCGAACGAGAGTACTGGGAGCATTTCCTGCTCGCTGCTGCTTGGTGCCGTGCTGACCTGTGATGACACTGCGCTTGTGTAGAAGCGTTCGCTGAAAGTTGTTCCGCGCGCTCGCGGACGCGACCCCAGCCCCCGGTTGACGGCACAATTTCCGCTTGTAAGGCATTGGGAGTCAACATGATCATCGGCCTTGTGCTCACGCTGCTCGGCCGTTCAGGTCGGCCCTTCGCTGGACGCAAGACCTACTTCTGACCTAACAGAGGTTCCGAGTTTCTCGCGCCCGAATCCTCCAGACACTCAATCTCGTGAGTACTCTCAACAAGAACACGTTGATTGCAAGCCTCCCGGTGCTATCGCACGGGGGTGTACTGGATGGGTTGGGCGCCGGATGCAATCGTCTATCAAACCGGTACTGGTGCGGCGATGATCGAGTGGCGCAGTTCTGTTCGCGACGATCATGTTCTCGGCTACACACGCGGCTTGTCCGCCTTCATTGCGCCATTCCTGCTTGCCGCGTTCGTCATCTTGTACATCTTCCCCACGCGAACTGAGCAGTTGCGGTCATGGACGATCGCCTCGACGATGACGTCGATGGTCCTGGCCTCGGCGTACGCGGGCGGCTTCTACTTCTTCATCCGAATGCTGACCGAGCGTCGATGGGCCGCCGCCTCGCTAACTGGCTCACGCCGAGGGCCTGTGCGTCATGCTCGTTTCGGTCAAGGCCAGGGTCGGCCCTGAACGGATCCGGCGCAGGTTCGCGCTCTTGTGGACAGCCTGAACCCTCTCGGGGACAATCGCCATGACACAGGAAGGAGGCGCCCGCATGGGAGTACTCGAGGGCAAGACCGTCGTCATCACTGGGGCAGGTCGCGGTATCGGGCGCGCTATCGCTTTGGACTCGGCAGCGGAGGGCGCCAATGTGGTCGTCGCGGATTACGGCGTCGGGCTCGATGGATCGTCGCCGACTTCCGAGGTGGCCTCCGCGGTCGTGCGTGAGATCGAGCAGTTGGGCGGCTCCGCGATCGCGGTCAGTGAATCAGTCACCTCGATGACTGGCGCGCAGATGATTGTGCGCTCGGCGGTCGAGGCCTTCGGCGGCTTGGATGGCGTGGTCTGCTGCGCGGGCGTGCTGCGCCACCGGCCTTTCCTGGAGATGTCCGAGGACGACTTCTCCTTCGTGGTCGACACGCATCTCAAGGGTCACTTCACAGTCTTTCGAGCTGCCGCAGAGCAGTCAGTGGCTGCCGGGCGCCCGGTGTCGATGGTCGCGATCTCCTCCGGCTATCTGCAAGGAGATCCAGTGCGCGCCAACTACCGCGCTGCGAAGGCAGGCGTTGTAGCGCTCATGAAGAGTGTGGCCATGGCCGGGGAGGGCGGCTCTTTCCGCTGCAACGCCATCGCCCCGGTCGCCAACACGCGCATGACCGAAGCGTCGAACATGATCATGAAGGGCGGACCAGGGGACATCGCACCGATGGCGGTCTACCTCATGTCGGCCGCATCAGAGCCACTAAATGGCCAGATCTTCACCGTGGACGCTGACCGCATCGCAACGTGGCAGGACCCGGTCGAGAAGCGCATGGTGTTCGCGGCCTCGCGTTG